>NZ_JBHVGU010000019.1:13221-26058 GCF_042800575.1 Streptomyces sp. NPDC057616 | reverse complement strand
GGCGGGGAGGGGGGGGGGGGGGGGGGGGCGGGGGGGGGGGGGGTGGGGCGGGAGGGGGGGGGTGGTGGGGGGGGGGGGGGGGGCCCCCCCGGGGCCCCTCCCCCCCCCCCCGCCCCTCCTCACCCCCGGGTGAACGCCGACGTGTGGTCCTCGGCCCACTGCCGGTAGGTGCGGGCGGGCCGGCCGAGCGCCTCGCGCACATCCCCGGTGACGACGTCGTTGCCGCCCTCCTGGATGAACCGGGCGGTGACCATGAGGCCGTCCGCGTAGTCCTCGCTCAGGCCGGCGGCGAGCAGCTGCGCGCGCCGCTCCTGCGGCGACAGGTCGTGGAGCGGTACGGGGCGGCCGAGGACGTCGGCCAGCACGGCGGCCTGCTCGTGGGCGCCGAGCGTCTCCGGGCCGGTCAGGGTGTACGTACGGCCGGCGTGCCGCGCGTCGAGCAGCGCGGCCACGGCGGTCTCGGCCACGTCCCGCGGATCGACGACGCCCTGCCGTCCCGCGCCCATCATGTTGGGCGCGGGCGTGCCCTCCCGCACGGCCGGGACCCAGCTCAGCGTGTTGGAGGCGAAGGCGGACGGCCGCAGCAGCGTCCACTGCAGGCCGCTGGCGCGCGCGGCCTCCTCGCCGTGCAGATGCCAGGTCCCGAACACGCCCAGCCGGGGGTCGCCGGTGCCGATGGCGGAGAGCTTCACGATCCGCCGTACGCCGGCGGCCGTCGCGGCCTCGACCAGGCCGCGGTCGTGCGCGCCGTCGTCCGGGCCGAACACCCCGACCAGGAAGGCGGCCTCCGCGCCCGCCATCGCCGCCTCGACCGAGGCCCGGTCGCGGTGGTGGCCGGTGGCGGTCTCCACCCCGGCCGGCACCCGCGCCGTGGCCGGGTCCCGGCTCAGGGCGCGCACCTTCTCGCCGCGTGCGGCAAGCTGTCGTACGACTTCGCTTCCGATGGTGCCCGTGGCACCCATGACGAGGATCATGTCCACCACGGTGGGCGGCCCGCGGCCCGGATCTCTTGGAAAATCCGGCACGGTTGGGCGGCCCGGACGGCCGTGCCGCCCGCTTACCGTGGAGGGGTGACGAACGCCGTGCTGCGAGAGGTCCTGCCCACGCCGGAGGCGCTGCGCCCCTGGGTGGCCGGCGTCGGGTCCGTGTCGGTCGGGGACGGGCCGACGGAGCCGTTCGTGCATCTGCCGGAGACCACGACCAGGGTGGTGGTCCGCTCCGGGGAGCACGGCGGCCGCGGCGCGCTGGTCGTCGGCCCGCGCGCCCGCGCCTCGTACCACCGGGGCAAGCGACGGGTGTCCTGCGTGGAACTGCGGCTCGCGCCCGGCACCGTCCGCCCGCTGCTCGGCGTCCCGGCCGTCGACCTCGTCGGACGGGCCGTGCCGCTGGGCGACCTGCCGGCCCCGGCGCTACGCCGACTGGCCGACGAACTACGGCGGTTGGCACCCGAGGAGGCGCTGGCGCATCTCTCGGAGGTGCTCCCGGAGCGGCTCGCGGCCGCCGCCGACCGGGCCCGCATCGAGCTGGTGCGCGCCGGTGTCGAGGCGATGTCCGTCCGCAGCGGGCACGTCCCCGGTGCGGTGGGCGACGTGGCGCGCGATCTCGCCGTCAGCGAGCGGCAGTTGCGCAACCTGTTCGCGGAGGGCGTCGGCCTCTCCCCCAAGCACTACGCCCGGATCGACCGCGTGCGCACCGTCCTGGACCACGCCGCCACCCGCTCCTGGGCCGAACTCGCCGCCGCGACCGGCTACTACGACCAGTCCCACATGACGTCGGACTTCCGCACCCTGATGGGCGTGCCGCCCCGCTCGTACTTCACCGGCCGGCTGCCCGAGGCCACGCCCTGCCAGGCGATCCGCCGCGCCTGACGCCCGGCCCGAATTCGGATGCGGGCACCCGCGCGGCCTGCGATCCTCCAGGATCATGCCCGCACGACGCGTCAGACCCAGTTGCTACCTCTCCGTCGACATCGAGGCCGACGGTCCCATCCCGGGGCCGTACTCCATGCTGAGTCTGGGCGCCTGCGTGGCCGGCACCCAGACCGCCGACGGGTTCACCGCCGCCGATCCGGAGCGGCACACCTTCTACCGTGAACTGCGCCCGATCGGCGAGGAGTTCGTGCCGGAGGCGCTGGCCGTCAGCGGGCTGGACCGGGAGCGGCTGAAGACCGAGGGCGCCGAACCCGCCGTGGCCCTCGGCGAGTTCAGCGCCTGGGCCGTCGAGGTGAGCGGGGGCGCGCAGCCCGTGATGTGCGGCTACCCGGCCTCGTACGACTGGACGTTCCTGTACTGGTACCTGATCCGCTTCACCGGCGCGAGCCCCTTCGGGCACTCCGGGTGCCTGGACATGAAGACGCTCTACGCGACGAAGACGGGGCTGCCGCTCCGGGCGGTCGCCAAGGGGACCATGCCGCGCCATCTGCTGTCCCGGCGGCGGCACACGCACCATGCCCTGGACGACGCCCTGGAGCAGGCCGAGCTGCTCGCCAATCTCATGCGGTGGCCGGGTCCGGACGGGTCGGCACCGGGACCTGGTTGAAGCCGTAGTACAGGGCGATCAGGCCGTGTGCGGCCAGGGTGAGCGGGGCCGAGACGAAGGCCAGGGCGACGGTGACCGGGTAGGCGAGGGTGCCGAGGGCGAAGCGGACGCGGGTCGCGCGGGCCGCGGGGATGTCGACGCGGGAGTCGAAGAGGTGGCCGGTGCGGGTCAGGTGCCACCACAGGGCCTGGAAGGTCAGGGCCATCGCCACCATGACCAGGCTGTAGACCGCGGCGGCGACGTGCGAGGGGGCGTCCTCGCGCAGGTACTCGGCGAGCATCGCCGTCGGCCACGGCACCGCGGCCACCACCATGAGGACCAGCAGGTTCAGGAACATCAGGACGCGGTCGACGTGGGCGACGTAGCTGAAGACCTGGTGGTGGTTGATCCACATGATGCCGATGACCAGGAAGCTGACCACGTAGGCGGCGTAGGACGGCCACTGGGCGCCGAGGGCGTGCCACAGGCTGCCGTGCTCGCCGACCTCGGGGACCTTGATCTCCAGGATGAGCAGGGTGATGGCGATGGCGAACACACCGTCGCTGAAGGCCTCGACACGGCCGGACTCGTTCATGGGAGACAGACTGCCCCATCGCCGGTGCGGGGTACGGCGATTGCCGTGCCCCGCCACCGGCGGATCGTCAGTGGACGGCGGCGATCTGCTCGCCGGCCTCCATGGGATGGGTGACGTCCTGCTCCTCGCGGCCCTTGCCGAGGTGGTTGAAGACCAGGTTCAGCACCACCGCCGCCACGCAGCCCGTGGAGATGCCGGAGTCCAGCACGATCCGCGCGGTCTCCGGGAAGGCGTGGTAGAACTCCGGCGCGGTGATCGGGATGATGCCGACGGCGAGCGAGACGGCGACGATCAGGATGTTGTTGTCCTTCTCCAGGCCCGCCTTGACCAGGGTCTGGATGCCGCTGGCGGCGACCGAGCCGAACAGCACCACGCCGGCGCCGCCGAGCACCGGGCGCGGTACGACGGCGATGAGGGAGGCCGCCATCGGGCACAGGCCCATCAGGACCAGGAAGCCGCCGCCGGTGGCGACGACGTACCGGCTGCGGATCTTCGTCATGGCGACCAGGCCGATGTTCTGCGCGAAGGCGCTGCACATGAAGCCGTTGAAGAAGGGGCTGAGGGCCGAGCCGAGGGTGTCGGCGCGCAGCCCGGCCGCGATGGTCTTCTCGTCCGCCGGGCGCTCGACGATCTCGCCCAGCGCCAGCATGTCCGCGGTCGACTCGGTCATCGAGACCACCATCACCACGCACAGCGAGAGGATCGCGGCGAGGTGGAACTGGGGTGTCCCGAAGTGGAAGGGGCTCGGGAAGCCGACCACGTCCGCGTCGGCCACCGGGCCGAAGTCCGTGACGCCGAAGGGGATCGCGATCACCGTGCCGGCGATCATGCCGAGCAGGACGGCGATCTGCTTGACGAAGCCGCGGGTGAAGCGGCGAAGGAGCAGCACGATCACCAGAGTTGTGGCGGCCAGGCCCAGATAGGTCGCCGAACCGTAGTCGTGCGCGGCGGGGTTGGGCCCCTGCGCCCAGCCGAAGGCGACCGGCAGCAGGGACACGCCTATGAGCGTGATGACCGTGCCCGTGACGACCGGCGGGAAGAAGCGGACGGCCTTGCTGAAGAAGGGGGCGGCGAGGAAGCCCAGCAGGCCGGCCACCATCACCGCGCCGAAGATGATCGGCAGTGCGTCCGACTTGTCCTTGGTGGAGGCCACGACCGCCGTCATGGGGGCGACACCGGCGAAGGTGACGCCGTTGACGAAGGGCAGTCGTGCGCCGATCTTCCAGATGCCGAGGGTCTGCAGGAAGGTGGCGAGGCCGGCGGTGAACAGGCAGGCGCCGGTGAGGAATGTGAGGTCGGCGGCGGAGAGGCCGATGGCCGCGCCGACGATCAGGGGCGGGGCGACGACGCCCGCGTACATGGCGGCCACGTGCTGCAGGCCGGTCGTCGCCATCTTGAGTGCGGGCAGGCGTTCGTCAACGGGATGGGCGGCCACGGCGGCTCCTCCGGTCGGTTACACGTCGGCTCTGACGTGGGTGTCAGGGAGGTGGGGCGCGGTCGTGCGGGACCGGGACGGAGACCGTTCCGGGGCGCACGCGTCCACGCGCGCCCCGGAGACGGCCGCCATGGAACCAGTGGTCCACGGCTACCGGTCGGGGGCCGTCCCCCCCGACCGGAGATCTTCAACTGTTCAGGCCTGCGCGGCGATCCGCGCGAGCCGCTGTGCCTCGTCCCGCGTGGAGCGGGCGATGGCGTCCTCGTCCACGTGCAGCAGGCGGCCGTCCTCGACCACCTGGCGGCCGTTGACGAAGGACGCGGTGACCGGCGCCGCCGCGCCGAAGACCAGCGCGGTCACCGGGTCGGCGATGGAGGCG
Organism: Streptomyces sp. NPDC057616; assembly: GCF_042800575.1. NCBI lineage: Bacteria > Bacillati > Actinomycetota > Actinomycetes > Kitasatosporales > Streptomycetaceae > Streptomyces > Streptomyces sp. NPDC057616. Next base: position 21,132 of record NZ_JBHVGU010000019.1, on the reverse strand, counting down.
TGGGCGAGGGTGTCCAGCTTCCACAGCACCAGGTCGGCGAGCTTGCCCGGCTCCAGGGAGCCGATCTCGGCGGCGCGGCCGAGCACCTGGGCCCCGCCGAAGGTGCCCAGGCGCAGCGCCTGGCGGGCGTTGAGGGCCGCCTCCCGGTGCGCGCCGAGGCGGTTGATCAGCAGGGCGTTGCGCAGTTCGGTGTGCAGCTCGCCGGACTCGTTGGACGCCGTGCCGTCGACGCCGAGGCCGACCGGGACGCCGGCCGCCAGCATGTCGGGCACGCGCGCGATCCCGGCGGCGAGGCGGGCGTTGGAGGACGGGCAGTGCGCGACACCGGTCTTCGTCCGGCCGAAGGCGGCGATGTCGGAGTCGTTCATGTGGACGCAGTGCGCCATCCACACGTCCTCGCCCAGCCAGCCGGTGGACTCGAAGTAGTCGGTCGGGCCCATGCCGAACAGCTCCTTGCAGAACTGCTCCTCCTCGACCGTCTCCGAGCCGTGGGTGTGCAGGCGCACCCCGAGGCGGCGGGCCAGCTCGGCGCCCTCCCGCAGGAGTTCGGTGGAGACGGAGAAGGGCGAGCAGGGCGCGACGGCCACCTGGGTCATCGCGCCGAAGGAGGCGTCGTGGTGCTCCTTGACGGTCCGCTCGGTCGCGGCGAGGGCGCCGTCCAGGGTCTCCACGGCGAAGTCCGGGGGCAGGCCGCCGTCCTTCTCGCTGCGGTCCATCGAGCCGCGGGCGAGGGTGAAGCGGACGCCCGTCTCGCGGGCGGCGCGGATGATCGCGCCGGAGAGGTCGCCGGAGTCCCTGGGGTAGACGTAGTGGTGGTCCATGGCGGTGGTCACGCCGCCGCGGGCCATCATCGCCAGCGAGCCCTGGGCGGCCGCGTACACCATCGGCTCGTCGATGCGCGCCCAGGTCGGGTACAGCGCGACCAGCCAGTTGAAGAGGTTGTGGTCGGTGGCCAGGCCCCGGGTGATCCACTGGTAGTAGTGGTGGTGGGTGTTGACCAGGCCGGGGGTCACCAGATGGCCGGAGGCGTCGATACGGCGTACGACGTTCTCCAGGCCCTCGGGGGCCCTGCCCGCGCCGAGCGCCTCGATGCGGTTGCCGGCGATGACGACGTGTCCGTGCGCGTACTCGGTGTCCTGCGCGTCGACCGTCGCGATCGAGCAGTTCTCGATGACGATGCGCTGGGCTGCTGCCATGATTCGTCCTTTTCGCTCAATGGACCGGTGAGGAGGGCACGGCAGGACCCTAGGAGTTTTGAGTGCCGTGACCGGGGATGCGGGGAGGCGGGTTCCCCGGTCACGGGTGCCGATGGAGGATTCCCTCGGGGGGATCGATCAGAGGTTGGTGAGGTCCACGGGGATCTTCGGCTCGCAGCCGTCCCGCAGGATCGTCGCCTCGATCAGGCCGTAGGGGCGGTCGGCGGCGAAGTACACCTCGTTGTCGTTCTTCAGGCCGAAGGGCTCGAGATCGACCAGGAAGTGGTGCTTGTTGGGCAGCGAGAAGCGGACCTCGTCGATCTCGCTGCGGTTGTTGATGATGCGCGAGCCCATCTGGTACAGCGTCTGCTGCAGCGAGAGCGAGTACGTCTCGGCGAAGGCCTGGAGCATGTGCTTCCTGGTCTGCTCGTAGGACTTCTCCCAGTTGGGCGTCTTCTGCTCGTCGTCGGTCCAGTTGAACCGCCAGCGGGCGGAGACCGAGGTCGCCAGGATGCGGTCGTAGGCCTCCTGGAGCGTCGTGTACTTGTCCTTGACGTAGCCCCAGAACTCGGAGTTGGTCGAGTTCATCACCGTCAGGTCCTTGAGGCCGGAGACGACCTCCCACTTCTCGCCGTCGTAGGTGATCTGGGTGAGGCGGGTCTCCCGGCCCTGCTTCACGAACGAGTGCTTGACCTCGTCCGCGCCGATGAACTGGGAGTTGGCGTCGGACGCCTCGATCCGCTCCCAGGCGTACTCCTCGATGCGGATCCGGGCCTGGTGGATCGGCTCCTGGCTGGTGACGAAGTGCCGGGCCAGGTGGATGCCGAACTGCTCGGCCGACTCGATGCCGTGCTCCTTGGCGAAGGCGAACACCGTGTTCTTGGTGGTGTCCGTCGGCAGCACGTTGGCGTTGGAGCCGGAGTAGTGGACCTCGTCCATGTCGCCGGAGAGGGCGACGGAGACGTTGAGGTCCTTGATGTGGTGGGTGGCGCCGTCCCGCGTGATCTTTACGACTCGGTTCTCGGCCTTGCCGTACTGGTTCTGTCCCAGGATCGTGGGCATGTCTGCTAGCTCCCTCGGTAAACGGAGTAGCCGAACGGGTTGAGCAGCAGCGGTACGTGGTAATGCTCCCCGGGCTTCACCGCGAAGGTGATCGCCACTTCGGGGAAGAACACGGCACCGCTGTCCCGATTCGCGGGGGCGTCCTGCTGCGCATCGGCTTGCTTCTTCTCGAAGTACGTCTCGACCGCGAAGTCGAGGCGCACGTGGGTGGTTCCCTCCGGCAGCGCCGGCAGGTCCTTGCACCGGCCGTCCGCGTCGGTCGCGGAGCCGCCGAGCGCCTGCCAGTCCGCCTCGCGCCCGCTGCGGGCGGCGAGCCGGACGGCGACGCCCTCGGCGGGGCGGCCGACGCTGGTGTCCAGGATGTGCGTGGACACGGAAGCGGTGGTGCTGGTGCTCATGGGTCAGGCTTCCTCTTCGACGAGTCGGGCCAGTCGGATGCGGTTGATCTTTCCCAGTTCGGTGCGGACGATCTCCCGCTCCTGCTCCGGCGCGTTGCCGATCCGGTCCTTGACGGCGTCCCGCATCTGCTCGCCGGTCCGGCCGGTGGCGCAGATCAGGAAGACGTGGCCGAACTTCTCCTGGTAGGCCAGGTTCAGTTCGAGCATCTCCGTCCTGAGCGCGTCGGAGGCGCCGGCCATGCCGCGCTGCTCCCGGGCCGAGGTGGGGTCGCCCGGCTCGGGGCGGCCGATCGGCGGGTGTCCGGCCATCGCCTCGGCGAGGTCCGCGGCGGTCAGTTCGGCCATGGCGGCGTCGCTGGCGGTGAACAGCTCGTCGGCGGTGGCGTAGGGACGGGCGGCGGTCAGCCGCCGTGCCCAGGCGGTGGAGGCGCACGCCTCGCGGAGGACAGCGAGGGCCGCGTGCTCCTCCAGTGCGTTGAACCGGGGCAGGCCCGGGGGCGTGGAAGTCGAAGTCACGGGAGCCTCCGTGGCCGCGTAGGGCCTTCGTGCTGAACGGGCGTGCCGATAGCTAACGCCCTCGGCAACGAGCCGTCAACACTTTGTTGAAAATTCGCGGCGACGAAACCGGGCGGGTTGTCCGCGGCGCCCGGAGGCCGTCCGCCGGCCGTGGGTCAGGCGCCTTTGTCCCGGTTCAGGTAGTTGTACACCGTGAAGCGGCTCACACCGAGGGCGCTCGCGACGGTCTCCACGCCGTGCCGTACGGAGAAGGCGCCGCGCGCCTCGAGTATCCGCACGACCTCCTGCTTGGCCTTGCGGTCCAGGTCGGCCAGCGGCATGCCCTGCTTGCGCTCCATCGCGGCCAGGATGTGGTCCAGGGAGTCCGCGAGCTGGGGCAGGCGCACGGCGACCGCGTCGACGCCCTGCCAGGAGAGCACGACGTCGTCGGGGCCGGCCTCGTCGGGCGGCAGGAGCTCCCCGCCCATGGCGTCGACCAGCGGCTTCACGGCCGTGATGAACGGTTCGTCCCCGGTCCCGGTCACTCGGCACCCTCCTCCGCCGCGTCGACCACGTTGACCTGCAGCGAGATCCGGGTGGCGCCGGCCCGCAGCGTCGTGCGCAGCAGCGCGTCCACGGCGCTGAGCACGGCGTCCGCGCCGCCCTCCGCCGTGTTGCCGAAGGGCCCGACGTCCACCGCGTCCAGCTCGGCCGCCTCGATCACCTCACGGGCGGCCACCGCGTGCGCGGGCGCCTCGTCGAGGTCGAACGGCTCGGTCGTGAACTCCACTCTCAATCGCACGCGCACAACCTAACGCCATGGCGGTCCTTGTAGGTCGCCGGTTTTGCACGGGTGCTCTTGACAGGTCTCCCCGGTCGCAGGCAGTCTTCCGTTAAGCAGAAACGAACTTCCGTAATACGGAATCACTACACGGAAGGGAGCGCCGACCCCCATGGGATTCGCAGAGCAGCGCTTCAACGTCAACCTGTCGATCCTCTTCACGGAACTCCCGCTTGTGGAGCGCCCCGCGGCCGCCGCCGCGGCGGGCTTCACCGCGGTCGAGCTGTGGTGGCCCTGGGTCGACTCCCCCACCCCCGAGCGGTCCGAGCTCGACGCCCTGAAGAGGGCGATCGAGGACGCGGGCGTCCGGCTCACGGGCCTGAACTTCTACGCCGGGCAGCTGCCCGGCCCCGACCGGGGCGCGCTGTCGATCCCCGGCGAGGAGTCGGACAGGTTCCGCGCCAACATCGATGTGGCGGCCGGTTTCGCTCAGTCGCTGGGCTGCAGGGCGCTCAACGCGCTGTACGGCAACCGCGTCGGCGGCGTCGACCCGGCCGAGCAGGACGCGCTGGCCCTGGAGAACCTGGTCCTCGCGGCCCGCGCGGCCGACCGCATCGGCGCGATCCTGCTGATCGAGACGCTCAACCAGCCGGAGTCGCCGCTGTACCCGCTGGTCAGCGCCCCGGCCGGGATCGGCGTCGTCGACAGGGTCAACGAGGCGACGGGCCTCGGCAACGCCCGCTTCCTCATGGACCTCTACCACCTGTCCATGAACGGCGAGGACCTGCCGTCGGTGATCGAGCAGTACGCCGCGAAGACCGGCCACGTGCAGATCGCCGACAACCCGGGGCGTGGCGCGCCGGGCACCGGGACGCTGCCCCTCGAAGACCTCCTCGACCAGCTGGCGAAGGCGGGTTACGAGGGCTGGGTCGGCCTCGAGTACAAGCCGGGCGACCGCCCGAGCGCCGAGGCCTTCGACTGGCTCCCCCGCGAAGCGCGCGCCGCCCGCTGAACTCCCTCACCGAAAGGCACATTTCATGAGCACGCTCCCCAAGGTCGCCTGGATAGGCCTCGGCATCATGGGCTCCCCCATGTCCGAGAACCTGATCAAGGCGGGTTACGACGTCACCGGCTTCACGCTGGAGCAGGACAAGCTGGACCGGCTGGCCGCGGCGGGCGGCACGGCCGCCTCCTCGATCGCGGAGGCCGTCGAGGACGCCGACGTGATCGTCACGATGGTGCCCGCCTCCCCGCAGGTCGAGGCCATCTCCTACGGCCCCGACGGCATCCTCGAGAACGCGCGGTCCGGCGCGCTGCTGATCGACATGTCGTCGATCACCCCGCAGACCTCCGTCGACCTGGCGAAGGCCGCGGCGGACAAGGGCGTGCGCGTGCTGGACGCCCCCGTGTCCGGCGGTGAGGCCGGCGCGATCGAGGCCGTGCTGTCCATCATGGTCGGCGGCGAGCAGGCCGACTTCGACGCCGCGAAGCCGCTGCTCGAGGCGCTCGGCAAGACCATCGTGCTGTGCGGCCCCCACGGCTCGGGCCAGACCGTGAAGGCCGCCAACCAGCTGATCGTCGCCGTGAACATCCAGGCGTGCGCCGAGGCCGTGGTCTTCCTGGAGAAGTCGGGCGTGGACCTGAAGGCCGCCCTGGACGTCCTCAACGGCGGCCTCGCGGGCTCGACCGTGCTGACGCGGAAGAAGGACAACTTCCTCGACCGCGACTTCAAGCCGGGCTTCCGCATCGACCTGCACCACAAGGACATGGGCATCGTCACCGACGCCGCCCGCAACGTGGGCGCCGCGCTGCCCGTCGGCGCCGTGGTGGCCCAGCTGGTCGCCAGCCTGCGCGCCCAGGGCGACGGCGGCCTGGACCACTCGGCCCTGCTGCGGGCCGTGGAGCGCCTCTCCGGCGCCCAGCTCTGACGCAGCCCGGGACGTCCGGGCGGCGTCGGCGCCGACATCTGTCCTGTCGCGCCCAGGCGCCGGCGCCGCCCGGAATCAACTTCAACAAACTGTTGACGTTCAGTTTGCCCCACTTCTAGGCTCCACCAAGCGGAAGATGTTTTCCGCTGCCACCCGCACGGAAGTGCTGACGCACGGAAGGTCCACGATGTCGAAGCGCGTGCCCACGACGCGAACGCTCACCACGGAGTCCGGCGCCCCGGTCGCCGACAACCAGAATTCCGCCTCCGCCGGCATCGGCGGCCCGCTCCTGCTGCAGGACCAGCACCTCCTGGAGAAGCTGGCCCGCTTCAACCGCGAGCGCATCCCGGAGCGCGTGGTGCACGCCCGCGGCTCGGGCGCCTACGGCTACTTCGAGGTGACCGACGACGTCACCGGCTTCACGCACGCCGACTTCCTGAGCGGCGTCGGCCGGCGCACCGAGGTGTTCCTGCGCTTCTCCACCGTGGCCGACTCGCTGGGCGGCGCGGACGCGGTCCGCGACCCGCGCGGCTTCGCGGTCAAGTTCTATACCGAAGAGGGCAATTACGACCTCGTCGGCAACAACACCCCGGTGTTCTTCATCAAGGACCCGATCAAGTTCCCCGACTTCATCCACTCGCAGAAGCGCGACCCCTTCACGGGCCGCCAGGAGGCGGACAACGTCTGGGACTTCTGGGCGCACTCCCCCGAGGCCACGCACCAGGTGACCTGGCTGATGGGCGACCGCGGCATCCCGGCGTCGTACCGCCACATGAACGGCTACGGCTCGCACACCTACCAGTGGACGAACGCCGAGGGCGAGGCCTTCTTCGTCAAGTACCACTTCAAGACCAACCAGGGTGTGCGCTGCCTGAGCAGCGAGCAGGCGGCCGAGCTCGCGGGCAAGGACCCGGGCTCGCACCAGACGGACCTGCTGCAGGCCATCGAGCGGGGCGTGAACCCGTCCTGGACGCTGTACGTGCAGCTCATGCCGGCGGCCGAGGCGGCGGACTACCGCTTCAACCCGTTCGACCTGACCAAGGTGTGGCCGCACAAGGACTACCCGCTGCAGCGCGTCGGCCGGCTCGTGCTCGACCGCAACCCGGACAACGTCTTCGCCGAGGTCGAGCAGGCCGCGTTCTCCCCGAACAACTTCGTTCCGGGCATCGGTCCTTCGCCGGACAAGATGCTCCAGGGCCGGCTGTTCGCCTACGCGGACGCGCACCGCTACCGCCTGGGCGTCAACCACACGCTGCTCGCCGTCAACGCCCCGAAGGCGACCGTCGCGAGCAACTACGGCCGCGACGGCCTGATGGCGGTCAACTCCCAGGGCCGGTACGCCAAGAACTACGAGCCGAACTCCTACGACGGCCCGGCGGAGACCGGCCGCCCGCTCTCGGCCCCGCTGGCCGTGACCGGCCACACGGGCACCCACGAGGCGCCCCTGCACACCAAGGACGACGACTTCGTCCAGGCGGGCGAGCTGTACCGCCTGATGTCGGCCGAGGAGAAGTCCCGGCTGATCGCCAACATCGCCGGCGGCCTCTCCCAGGTCACCCGCGACGACGTGATCGAGAAGAACCTGGCCCACTTCCACGCCGCCGACCCGGAGTACGGCAAGCGCGTGGAGGAGGCGGTCCGCGCCCTGCGCGAGGACTGACACGAACGGCCCGCGCACGCTTCGGACGGCCCGGATGAGGGGTGGCCGGCCGGACGTGCGCGGGCGAGGCAAGGACCGCGGCGGCGTGCGAGCCAGTGCGGTGGTGAAGGTCCCGGGCCCTCCTTCTTCGACCTGAGGGAAGGAGAGCCGCGGTTCTGTCGCACCCGCCGCGGTCCCAGCCGTCTCCCGCAGTGCCCCAAGACTCCGTCCGGCGGCGCGAACGTACTGTCGCGCCCAGCCTCGCACCGCCGGACGGCCACAACCGAAGACCTCACCGGCCGATCGGGGGGGGGGGGGGGGGGGCCCCCGTCCCCTCTTGTCTTGGATGTGGTGGGGGGAGGGCCTCTTGGGGAGGGGGGGGGGGGTGGGGGGCACCCCCCCCCCGGGACAC
>NZ_JBHVGU010000019.1:11987-13211 GCF_042800575.1 Streptomyces sp. NPDC057616 | reverse complement strand
CAAAACAGAAGCCCCCACGGGCCGCTCGGCCCCGGGGGAGGCCATCCCCTCCCCTGCCCCCGATTCGGTGTGTCCGGGGTGCGGAGCGATTGCTTCCGCAGGAGTCTGAAGGCATGGCACATCCACCGCAGCAACCGCACATCGTGGTGCACTCCCCGGCGCTGGACGGCTCCCGGCGGGTCACCGAGGGCGACGAGACGCTGGGGATCGCCACCCACGTGGACGACGTGGGCGAGATCCTGCGGCTGGCCGACCACTACGTCACCGACGTCGAGGACAGCGAGCTCATCGAGTGGCAGGGCGGCGGGCCCGACGACTGGCCCGGCCTGTCGGAGCACCACGAGGAGGCGTGAGCGCGCACGTACGCCCCGGGACGTAGGACGTCTACGCAATCCTCAAATGAAGCTCTGAACACGGTTCAAGAGGCTTCAACCGCCCCCGCGGAAGGGCACATTGTTGTCACGCGGAGCCCGCCGGCACGGGGGCGGCGGGCTCCGCGACGGGGGGTGTGCGATGGCCAGGTCCACGACGGTCGTGCTCGAACCGCACGACGTGGCGCTGATACGGGGCGGCCGCAGGGCCGCGGTCACGGTCGCCGTGCTCGAACTGCATCTGCGCGGCGTGGTCCGCGCGGGCCGGCCGGGCACCATGCGGACCTCGGGACCGGCCACCGGCACCGCTCTCGGGCCGCTGGCCAAGGCCGTGCACGCGGCGCTCCACCGGCCCGCGGGCATGGGGCAGTTGCTGGAGCGCCAGGGGGTGCGCACGGCGCTCGCCGAGGCACGGTCCGCGCTCGCCGCCGCCGGGCTGCTGCGCGTCTTCCCGCCCGGCCGCACCGGCGCCGCCCGCCGGTCCCTGAAGGAGCTGCGCGACCGGCATCCGCTGCCCGCGGACCGGGCCGGCGTGCCGGCCGAGGAGATCCTGTTCGCGGTCGCCCTGTACGGGGACCGGGCGCTGACGGCCCTGGTGCCGCGCTTCGCCCGGGACGCGGGGCTGACCGGCCGGGGCGGTACGACGGAGCGGGAGCTGCCCGGCGCCTCCTGCGGCAGCGGCGGCGGCATGAGCTGCGCGTCGGTGTGACGGCGCGGGCACACGCGAAGGGGCGGACCGCTCCACCGGACGGAGCGCCCCCCGTCTTTCACTTCCGGCTTAGACCTTCAGCACCCCGAGCGAAGGAGGGGGGTGGCACGGCTCAGGAGTAGGGTCATTCGACCTCACAGACTT
>NZ_JBHVGU010000019.1:0-11977 GCF_042800575.1 Streptomyces sp. NPDC057616 | reverse complement strand
AGAAGGGGGAGAGAGGGAGTGGGGGGGGGGGTGGGAGTGGGAGGAAAACCAGGAGGCGCCGCCCCTCCCCACAGGATGCTCCGCCCCTCGTCTGTACCTGCCGCGTCAGACCTTCAGCGTCCTGATCGAGGTCGGGGCGTGCCCCGGCTCGGTAGCGAGCTCCTCGAACTCCACGACGTTGCTGATGTCGTTGGTGCCGCTCATGGAGATGTTGGTGACGCGCTCCAGGATCGCCTCGACGACCACCGGCACCTGGAACTCGGCCGCGAGCTTCTTGGCCTGCTCCAGGGCCGCGCCCAGCTCGGCCGGGTCGGTCACCCGGATCGCCTTGCAGCCCAGGCCCTCGGCGACCTTGACGTGGTCGACGCCGTAGACGCCCAGCTCGGGCGAGTTGATGTTCTCGAACTCCAGGTTGACCTGGAAGTCGATCTCGAACGCCCGCTGCGCCTGGCGGATCAGGCCCAGGTAGGAGTTGTTCACCAGGACGTGGACGTAGGGGATCTTGTGCTGCGCGCCGACCGCCAGTTCCTCGATCATGAACTGGAAGTCGTAGTCCCCGGAGAGGGCCACGACCTGCGCCTCCGGGTCGGCCTTGGCGACGCCCAGCGCGGCCGGGATCGTCCAGCCGAGGGGGCCCGCCTGGCCGCAGTTGATCCAGTGCCGGGGCTTGAAGACGTGCAGCATCTGGGCGCCGGCGATCTGCGAGAGGCCGATGGTGGAGACGTAGCGGGTCTCCGGCCCGAAGGCCTTGTTCATCTCCTCGTAGACGCGCTGCGGCTTGATCGGGATGTCGTCGAAGTGCGTACGGCGCTGGAGCGTGGCCTTCTTCTCCTGCGCGGAGGCGGCCCAGGCGCCGCGGTCGGGCAGCCGGCCCGCGGCCTTCAGCTCCCGTGCCACCTCGACGAACAGCTCCAGCGCGGCCTTCGCGTCCGAGGCGATGCCGTAGTCGGGTGCGAAGATCTTGCCGATCTGGGTGGGCTCGACGTCGACGTGGACGAACTTCCGGCCGGCCGTGTAGACGTCCAGCTTGCCGGTGTGGCGGTTGGCCCAGCGGTTGCCGATGCCGAGGACGAAGTCGGACTCCAGGAACGTCGCGTTGCCGTAGCGGTGCGAGGTCTGCAGGCCCACCATGCCGGCGTTCAGCTCGTGGTCGTCGGGCAGCACGCCCCAGCCCATCAGGGTCGGGACGACCGGGGTGCCGGTCAACTCGGCGAACTCGACGAGCAGTTCGGCCGCGTCGGCGTTGATGACACCGCCGCCGGCGACGATCAGCGGGCGCTCGGAGGCGTTGAGGAGCGTGATCGCCTTCTCGATCTGGGCGCGGGTCGCGGCCGGCTTGTAGACGGGCAGCGGCTCGTACGTCTCCGGGTCGAACTCGATCTCGGTGAGCTGCACGTCGATCGGCAGGTCGATCAGGACCGGGCCGGGGCGGCCGGAGCGCATCAGGTGGAAGGCCTGCTGGAAGACGCCGGGCACCTGCGCGGCCTCCAGCACCGTGACGGCCATCTTGGCGACCGGCTTGGCGATCGAGGCGATGTCGACGGCCTGGAAGTCCTCCTTGTGGATCACGGCGGTCGGGGCCTGGCCCGTGATGCACAGGATCGGGATGGAGTCGCCGGTGGCGGAGTACAGGCCGGTGATCATGTCGGTGCCGGCCGGGCCCGAGGTGCCGATGCAGACCCCGATGTTGCCCGGGTGCGTGCGTGTGTAGCCCTCGGCCATGTGCGAGGCGCCCTCGACATGGCGGGCGAGGGTGTGGTGGACGCCGCCGGAGGCCTTGAGCGCCGCGTAGAAGGGGTTGATCGCCGCGCCGGGCACACCGAACGCGTTGGTGACGCCCTCGCGCTTGAGGATCTCAACTGCCGCGCGGGCAGCGGTCATACGTGCCATCGAGTACTCCTGCTTCGGCTGTCGGATTCGCACTCCCGGCGCGCCCCGCGGTGGCTCTTCCGTGTCGGCTTCTCTGTGCCTTCCGCACTGTTTCCACCATGCGGAAAGTTACTTCTACTATCTGGAATCAATGTAGGAGGGGGAAGGAAGGCAGTCAAGAGACGGACAATCAGGTGCCCGCAGGAGGACGATGAGGGCCATGTCCGAGAGCGTCCCGGTGCGCTGTCCGGCCTGCCGGCGCGAGCACCTCTACACGGCGCCGTCGTACCGCTGCGTGTGCGGCGCCCGTGTCGTGCCCGCGCTGGACCGGCACGGGAGCGCGACGCCCGTCTCGCACGAGTCCTGGGAGGAGGGCTGGGTCACGCTGCGCTGCGCCGAGTGCGGCCGCGGCGACCAGTGGCCGCGCCCGGAGCTGGGCTGCCCCTGCGGCACACTGCTGCGCGTGCCGATGGCGGAGGCGGGCGCAGCGGCGAAGACGGCGACCCGGCCCGAGCGCCCCCGCTCGCGGTTCAGGCCCGTCACCATCCACACCGCCCGGGACGCGGTGACGGCCGCCGCCGTGTATCTGCGCTGGCTCGGCTACCGGGACATCCGCCGCGCCGACCAGCGGCCCCCGTCCGGCATCGGCATCGCCGCCCGCGGTCTGGTGGCCCAGGTCGACCCGACCGCGCGGCCGGCCTCGCTGCGCGACGTGGAGTGCCTGTGGCTGACCGCCATGACGGAGTCGGCGCACTGCGTCTACTTCTCCCTGGCCGGCTATGCCGACGAGGCCCACACCCGCGCCGAGACCCTGAACGTGCCCCTGTTCGTCCTCGACCTCACGGGCACCCCGCAGCCGGTGAACGGCCCGGCGGACGAACTGGACGCCACCGGCGCCTGAGCACCGGTGGCGTCACGGAGAACGAACTGAGCTTTCCTGGAGGGGACCTCAGTCCCCGTACTTCTCCCGCAGCTCCACCTTGCGCACCTTGCCCGACACGGTCATCGGGAAGGCCTCCAGGACCTGGAGCAGGCTGGGGACCTTGTAGTGGGCCAGCCGGCCCTCGCAGTAGGCGCGGACGTCCTCGAGGGTCGGGGGGTCGGCCGGGTCGCGGGGGATGACGCAGGCGAGGACCTCCTCGCCGTAGCGCTCGTGCGGCACGCCCACGACCTGGACGTCCCGGATCTTCGGGTGGCCGTAGAGGAACTCCTCGATCTCGCGCGGGTAGATGTTCTCGCCGCCGCGGATGATCATGTCCTTGATGCGGCCGACGATCTCGACGTAGCCGTCCTCGCGCATCACGGCCAGGTCGCCGGTGTGCATCCAGCGGCCGGCGTCGACGGCCTCGGCGGTCTTCTCGGGCTCGTTCCAGTAGCCGAGCATCACGCTGTAGCCGCGGGTGCACAACTCGCCCGCGGTGCCCCGCGGTTGGGTCACGCCGTCGGCCGGGTCGACGACCTTCACCTCGATGTGCGGCAGTACGCGGCCGACCGTGCCGGTGCGGTGCTCCAGGTCGTCGTCCATGCGCGTCTGCAGGGAGACCGGGGAGGTCTCGGTCATGCCGTAGCAGATGGAGACCTCCTCCATGTGCATCTCGGCGACCACCCGCTTCATCACCTCGACCGGGCAGGGGGAGCCCGCCATGATGCCGGTGCGCAGGGAGGTGAGGTCGTAGCTCGCGAAGTCGGGCAGGCCGAGCTCCGCGATGAACATCGTCGGCACGCCGTACAGGGAGGTGCAGCGCTCCTGCTGGACGGCGTCGAGGGTGGCCTTCGGCTCGAAGGAAGGGGCCGGGATGACGATGCAGGCGCCGTGCGAGGTGGCGGCGAGGTTGCACATCACCATGCCGAAGCAGTGGTAGAAGGGCACCGGCACACAGATCCGGTCCTGCTCGCTGTAGGCGATCAACTCACCCACGAAATAGCCGTTGTTGAGGATGTTGTGGTGGGAGAGGGTGGCCCCCTTGGGGAAGCCCGTGGTGCCCGACGTGTACTGGATGTTGATGGGGTCGTCGCAGGACAGCGCCTCGTACGTCACCTCCGGCGTCGCCCGCCCGAGCAGCGCCTCCCAGCTCGGGTCGCCGATGTACACGACCTCGCGCAACTCGGCGCACCGGCCGCGTACTTCGTCGACCATCGCCCGGTAGTCGCTCGTCTTGTGGCTGAGCGAGGCGAACAGCAGCGAGACACCGGACTGGTTGAGGACGTACTCGACCTCGTGGGTGCGGTAGGCCGGGTTGATGTTCACCATGATCGCGCCGATGCGGGCGGTGGCGTACTGGACCAGGACCCACTCCGGGCAGTTGATCGCCCAGATGCCCACCCGGTCCCCCTTGGCGACCCCGCTCGCGCGCAGCGCCCGCGCCAGCCGCTCGACGTCCGCGCCGAACTCGGCGTACGTCCAGCGCCGACCCGAGGGCACGTCGACGAGCGCCTCGCGGTCGGGCCAGGCAGCGACCGTCCGGTCCAGGTTGGCGCCGATGGTGTCCCCGAGCAGAACGGTCCCGCTCGTCCCGTGCGTGTACGACAGTTCACTCACCGGAAGTCCTCCTCGCGGTACTCCTGGTCCGAACCGGCGGCGGTCGCCTCGCGCAGTTCGACGCGGCGGATCTTGCCGGAGACGGTCTTGGGCAGCGTCCCGAACTCCAGCCGGCGGATGCGCTTGTACGGGGCGAGCACCTCGCGCGAGTGCTCGAAGATCACCTTCGCGGTGTCGGGGCCGGGCTGCCAGCCCTCGGCGAGCACCACGTACGCCTTGGGGACGGCGAGGCGCAGGTCGTCGGGGGCGGGCACGACGGCGGCCTCGGCGACCGCCTCGTGCTCCAGCAGCGCGCTCTCCAGCTCGAAGGGGCTGATCTTGTAGTCGGAGGCCTTGAAGACGTCGTCGCTGCGGCCGACGTAGGTGATGTAGCCCTCCTCGTCCCGCGCGCCGATGTCGCCCGTGCGGTAGTAGCCGCCGGCCATCGCCTCGGCGGTGCGCTCCGGGTCGCCGTGGTAGCCGGTCATCAGGCCCACGGGCCGCGCCGACAGGTCCAGGGAGATCTCGCCCTCCGCGGCGCCGGGCGCGCCCGTCACCGGGTCCAGCAGCTCGACCCTGTACCCCGGGCTCGGCCGCCCCATGGAGCCGGTTTTCAGCCGCTGACCGGGGCTGTTGGCGACCTGCACGGCGGTCTCGGTCTGCCCGAAGCCGTCCCGGATGGTGACGCCCCAGGCGCGCCGGACCTGCTCGATGACCTCCGGGTTCAGCGGCTCCCCGGCGGCGACGGCCTCGCGCGGCTTGCCGCGCAGCTGGGTCAGGTCGGCCTGGATGAGCATGCGCCACACGGTCGGCGGGGCGCAGAAGGTGGTCACGCCCGCGCGGTCCATCTCGGCCAGCAGCCGGGCCGCGTCGAAGCGCGTGTAGTTGTGGATGAAGACGGTCGCCTCGGCGTTCCAGGGCGCGAAGAGGTTGGACCATGCGTGCTTGGCCCAGCCGGGCGAGGAGATGTTGAGGTGCACGTCGCCGGGCTTCAGGCCGATCCAGTACATGGTGGCCAGATGGCCGATCGGGTACGAGGTGTGGGTGTGCTCGACCAGCTTGGGGCGGGCGGTGGTGCCCGAGGTGAAGTACAGCATGATCGGGTCGTCGGCCAGCGTCGGGCCGTCCGGCAGGAACTCGGCGGGGGCCACGGCGTAGGCGTCCTCGTAGGGCTCCCAGCCCTCCACCGGCAGTCCGCCGACGCAGATGCGGGTGTAGGCGCCGGGCACGTCGTCGAACTTGGCGGCGTCCTCGGAGCGCACCACGACGTGCCTGACCCGGCCGCGCTCGACGCGGTCGCGCAGGTCGCCGGGGCCGAGCAGCGGCGTGGCGGGGATGACCACGGCGCGCAGCTTCATCGCGGCCAGCGCGGTCTCCCACAGCTCGACCTGGTTGCCGAGCATGACGAGGACCCGGTCCTCGGCCCCGACACCCCGGTCGCGCAGCCAGTTGGCCACCCGGTCCGAGCGCTCGGACATCTCCGCGAAGGTGACCCGGACCTCGGTGCCGTCCTCCTCGACGATGTGCAGCGCGGTGCGGTCGTTGCCCTCGGCGATGACGTCGAACCAGTCGAGCGCCCAGTTGAAGTGCTCGGGCCGGGGCCAGCTGAACCCCTCGTAGGCCGTCGCGTAGTCCTCGCGGTGCTCCAGCAGGAAATCCCGCGCACCACGGAAGAGCTCCGTCGCGGTCGTCATCTGTCCTCCTCGTACCGGACCATTGCCGGGCGGCTCTCTGCCATCGTGTAATCCGTGATGCAGGTCTCACTACCCCCGAACGGGGGTGTGTGCTGCGGGAAAGGGCGAGCAGGTGACAGCAGACGCGGCCGGAGCGGTCGAGATTCGCAACGCCCTGGTACGGCTGCGACGTGCCACCGGGCTCCCCGTCGCCTTCGGCGGACTGGTGGAGGCCGGCCGCCACCACGTGCGCATCAGCGAGCTCAACGGCGCGGCCACGCTCGCGCTGAGCGGACTCCCGGTGAGCTCCGGAAACGGCCTGGGCGGCCGGGCGGTCGCGCTCGCCCGGCCGTGCGCCGTCACGGACTACAGCTCGTCGCCGCAGATCAGCCACGAGTACGACATCCCGGTCGCCACGGAGGGCCTGCGCTCGATCCTCGCGGTGCCGGTGGTCGTACGGCGCCGGGTACGCGGTGTCCTCTACGGCGCCCTGCGCACGGCCCAGCCGCTCGGCGACCGCACGCTGGACGCGGCGATGGTGGTGGCGCGGGACGTGGAGCAGGCGCTCGCCGTCGGGGACGAGGCCCGGAGCCTGGCGGCGGCCGTCCGCGCCGGGCAGGCGCCGGACGCCGCCGCGGGTGCCGCCTGGGAGCAGGTGCGCGAGGCGCACGCGGCCCTGCGCGCGCTGGCGCCGCGGATCGCGGACCCGGTCCTGCGCGCGGAACTGCTCGACGCGTGCGACCTGCTGACGCCGGAGCCCGCCGGCGGGGAGGTGCGCCTGGCCCCTCGCGAGCTGGACGTGCTCGCCTGCGTCGCGGCCGGGGCCACGAACGCGGCCGCCTCGGAGCGGCTGGGGCTGCGCCCGGAGACCGTCAAGAGCTATCTGCGCTCGGCCATGCGCAAGCTGGGCACACACACGCGGGGGGAGGCGGTCGCCGCGGCGCGACGCACCGGGCTGCTGCCGTAGCCGGGGGCCTCGCACCGAAGGTCATCTATTCATGCTGGCGAGCTTTGAATTTCCCCATGCGACACCATTGTTATATCCCTCACCACCTCTTCCGTCCGGATTTCAAAGAGACATTGCCTAGAATTTGGTGGGGACACGACACGTGGAGGGGAGCGGACCGTGCGAGGGGACTTCAAGGAGCCTGCCCGATGCCGCCCCGACCTGGTCATCGGCAGGGAGGAGCCGTTGAACGCGGCGCGTGAGCAGCTCGCCCGCGGCGGCAGTGTGCTGCTCCACGGTCCCGCCGGAATAGGAAAGTCGACCGCTCTGCGGGCATTGGCCTCCGAATACGGGACGGCCGACCGTACGGTCTTGCGCTGCTCGGCCACCGAGTCCGAATCGCATCTCCCCTTCCTGGCCCTCGCGGACCTGTTCGGGCTGGTCGCGGACGAGGTCTCCGGCAAGCTCCCGGCCGCCCAGCGCACGGCCCTGGAGTCGGCCCTCACCGGACGCGGCGAGTCCACCCTCCAGCGCGACGGCCTCGCCCTGCGCCTGGCCGTGCTCTCCGTCCTGCGGGCGCTGGCCGCCGAGGGCCCCGTCCTGCTGGTCGCCGACGACCTGCAGTGGCTGGACTCGGCCAGCGCCGAACTCCTCGGCTTCGCCGCCCGCCGCCTCGGCGACACCCCGGTGCAACTGCTGTGCGCGGTGCGCACCGAGGGCCAGGAGGAGTACGACCGCCATCTGCGCGCCACGCCGCCCGACACCCTGGCCGTCCGGCTCGGGGCGCTCTCCCGCGGCCAGGTCTCCGCGCTCCTGGACCACCGCGGCTACACGGGCCTGCCCCGCTCCACGGTCCGCGACATCCACCGCACCAGCGGCGGCAACCCGCTCTTCGCGCTCGAACTGGGCCGCGCCCTGGCCGAGAACCCGACCCCGCCGCGGCCCGGCGAGCCGCTGCCGGTGCCCACCTCGCTGCGCACCCTCGTGCTCAACCGGCTGGACCTGCTCTCCGACGAGGCCCGCCGCACCCTCCTGGTGGCCAGCGCCGGCGCCCGGCCCACGCTGGCCCTGCTGCACGCGGCCGGCCGGGACGACGCCGAGGCCGAGACGGTCCAGGCGGCCGAACTCGGCCTGCTGGCAACGGAACCGGAGGGCCCCGCCGTCCGCTTCGCGCACCCGCTGGTCTCCGCCGCGCTGTACGCGGAGGCGCCCGCGCAGGAGCGGAGGGCCGCCCACGCGGCGCTGTCCACGGCCGCCTCCGACCCGATCGAGCGGGCCCGCCACCTCGCTCTCGCGACCACCGGCACCGACCCGGAGGCCGCGGCCCGCCTCGCCGAGGCCGCCGCCCTGGCCCGGGACCGCGGGGCGCCCTCGGTCGCCGCCTCGCTCGGGCTGCTCGCCGCCCGGCACACCCCCGCCGACGACGATCCGGGTCCGGACGAGCGCCGGCTCCAGGCCGCCGAGGACGCGATCACCGCCGGCGAGGTGGACCTCGCCCGGGACATCGCCCGCGACGTGCTGACCCGGGCCACCGCGCCCGCGGACCGGGTGCGGGCCTGGATGGTGGTCATCGAGGCCGCCGGGCAGGCGCTCGGCGACGTCGACACGGTCTACCCGCAGGCGCTCGCCGACGCCGGCGACGACCCCGGACTGCTCGCCCTGGTCCACTACCAGCTGGCCTGGCGCGGACTGGTCGTGGAGGGCGACTTCGCGGAGGGGCGGGAGGAGGCCGCGCACGCGGCGGAGCTCGCCGCCCGGGCCGGCGACCGCCGCACCGAGCTCCTGGCGCTCGCCTTCCAGGCGCAGACCGAGACCCTGATGGGCCACCCGGACGCCCCCGCGACCATCAAGCGCGCGCTCAAGGAGCCCCAGGACCCGCAGGTCGCCTGCCACCACAACGGCGCGGGCGCGACCCGCTACCGCTGGCTCATCATGAGCGACCAGCTGCCCGAGGCCCGCAGCACCGTCAACGCCCTGCTGCGCGAGGTGCGCCGGCGCGGCATGGTCGAGAGCGAGGTGCACTTCGTGCGCCTGCTCGCCGAGACCGAACTGCGCTCCGGGCACTGCGGCCGGGCCCTGGACCTGGCCCGGGAGAGCATGCGGCTGGCCCGTGACTCCGGGATCGGCGAGATCCCCTCCGCGGTGCTCGACTCCCTCGCCGAGGCCTCGGGCGGCGCCCCGGAACGGGCGCTGGCGCTGGCCCGGGAGGCGGTGGAGCAGGCCGAGCAGGCCGGCGACCAGATGTACGTCTCGCGGGGACTGACCGCGCTCGGGCACGCCCAGCTGGTCGCCGGGGACACCGAGGGCGCGGTGGGCTCGCTGCGCCGGGTGCGGGAACTGGAGCGCGGGCTCGGCATCACCGACCCGGCCCGCGGCCGCTGGCACGGCGACCTCGCCGAGGCGCTCGTACGGACCGGTGAACTCGACGAGGCGCAGCACCTGGTCGACGTGGCGCGCGCCCACGCGCTGCGGCTCGGGCGCGAGAGCGTGCTCGGGGTGCTGGACCGGGCCGAGGCGCTGGTGCGGGCCGCGCGCGGGGAGCACGAGGCCGCGCTCGCCCAGCTGACGTCGGCACAGGACCGGCTCGGCAAGCTGGGGTACGGCCTGGAGGAGGCGCGGGCCGCGTTCGCGCTGGCGTCGCTGCGCCCCGGGCGCCCGGGACCGACGTCGTACGACGAGGCGGCCCGGCTGTTCAGGCGATGCCGGGCGATGCCGTGGCTGCGCCAGGTGGAGGCGGCTGCCACGAGCCGGGTGGAACCGATCGCCCCCGCCGCCACGTCGGAGGGCCTGGAAGGCCTCGCCTCGATGGAACGCCAGGTCGCCGCGCTCGTGATGGAGGGCGCGACCAACCGGGAGATCGCCGCCCGGCTGTTCATCAGCGTGAAGACCGTCGAGGCGACCCTGACCCGGGTCTACCGCAAGCTGGGCATCCGCTCGCGCGTGGACATCGTCCGTTTGGCCGCCGCACGGCGCGCGAAGTGACGGCGCGCCAGGTTAACTGAGGCGGACCGAGGGTTTTCCCTCACCCCAACCCGCTAGGGGGTTCCCTCATTGGGAGCCGGGGGTTCCGGGTCCTAGCGTGATGGACGTGCCGCTCGCCCGGGCATACGGGGGTCGGTCCCGCGACCCCCGTGCTACGCCCCCACCCGTGCGACCCCCCACCGGCAACCCCCGTTGAGGAGACTCATGTTCGGGCTCACCCGTGCCAGACCGGCAGCCGCAGTCGTGGCCGCGACCGCCGCGGCGGCCGCCACCGCACTGCTCGGCGCGCCGTCCGCGGCAGCCGCGCCTTCCCCCATCGTGGGCGGCACGACCACCACCACAACGGCCTATCCCTTCGTCATGCAGATCACCGACGCCTCGCAGAACCAGTTCTGCGGCGGCACCCTCGTCTCGGCCACCAAGGTGGTCACCGCAGCTCACTGCATGGCCGGGGAGACCCCCAGTGCCGTCCGCGTCGTCGGCGGCCGCACCTACCTCAACGGAACCAACGGCACCGTCAGCAAGGTCAGCAAGATCTGGGTGAACCCCGACTACACGGACGCCACCAAGGGCGACGACGTCGCCGTGCTGACGCTCTCGACGTCGATGCCGTACACGACGGCCAAGTACGTCACGTCCGCGGACACCTCGGTGTACGCGGCCGGCACCACCGCCCGCATCCTCGGATGGGGCACCACCTCGGAGAACGGCAGCTCCTCCAACCAGCTGCGGACCGCGACCGTCCCCGTCGTGGCCGACTCGGGCTGCCAGAGCTCCTACGGTTCGGACTTCGTCCAGTCCGACATGGTTTGCGCCGGATATTCCTCCGGCGGCGTAGACACCTGCCAGGGCGACAGCGGCGGTCCCCTGCTCATCGGGGGCGTCCTGGCAGGGATCACTTCCTGGGGCGAAGGGTGCGCGGAGGCGGGTTACCCGGGTGTCTACACCCGGCTGACCACCTTCTCCGACCTGGTCACCGAGCAGATCGGCTCCTGACCCGGAAGGACTCCTGAGCACCCCTCAGGTGAGAGACAAGGGGGCGTTGCGGGCTACCACGAGCAGCCCGCAGCGCCCCCTTTCCAATGGGCCCGGACTGCCCGGAGATCAGCCCTCGTGATCGCCGCAGGCCAGCAGCAGGGCGTCCAGGTGCGGGGGCGGCGCCGCTGCGGGCACGGCGAGGCCCGCCGGCAGCGCGAGGCCCGGAGCCCGGAACGGCACGAAGGCGACGCGGGGACTGCGCAGCACGCGCGCGTGCGAGGCGTAGACGACCGTCCACGACGGCCGCGACCCGACGGCGGCGAGGGTCTCGCGCAGGGAGCCGGCCGCCCGGCCGGTCAGCGGCTCGAAGCCGGCCTCGCGGCAGGCGCCGACGACGAGGTCGACCAGGGCGGGGTTGTTGCGGCGCTCGGTGAGGCTCAGCGGCAGCCCGGCCAGCTCCCCCACGCCGATCTCCGCGCGCCCGGCGAGCGGATGCCCGGCCGGGAGGGCGGCCACCAGCGGGTCGGGCCACAGGGGCAGGACGCGTACGCCCGGCACGGGTTCGACGGCCCGGACGAACGCCGCGTCGAGCTGCCCGTCCGCGACCCGGGCCAGCCGCTCGCCGGCCGGGAGGGCGACCAGCTCCACGGGCACGTCCGGCGCGCGCAGGGCGAACGCGGCGAGCACGCGGTCCAGACGGGTGCCGGGTCCCCTGCCGGTGCCGAGTCTGAGGCCCTGCGGCGGGGCGACCGCGGCCCGGGCCCGCTCGGCCGCGGCCAGCACCGTCCGCGCCTCGGGCAGCAGGCGCTGCCCCGCCGCGGTGAGCCGCACGCGGCGCGGGGTCCGGTCGAACAACTCGGCGCCCAGCTCCCGTTCCAGACGCTGTATCTGCATGCTCACCGCGGACTGGACGATGTGCAGACGCTCGGCCGCCCGTCCGAAGTGCAGCTCCTCGGCGACCGTGACGAAGCAGGCGAGCTGCCGCAGTTCCATGGACCCGACTCTAGGGCC
>NZ_JBHVGU010000018.1:142598-197468 GCF_042800575.1 Streptomyces sp. NPDC057616 | reverse complement strand
GACTCCATCCGTGAAGGTTGCGGTCATCGCCGGCTGTCCTCTTCCTGTGGTCGCGCAGTACGTCTCGCCTCTGCCTCTCAGCTCAGATGCTCGTCGGTCGGCGGGGCCGCGGGCAGTGCCCGACAGACCACCTCGACGGTGCCGTCCGGCCCCCTGCGGGGATGGGGCCGTTCGGCCCAGGGGCCTCATGTGTGCCGCCCGGGCCGACTCCACCTCCAGTGTCAGGACCCTTGGTGAGGTTCCTCGCCCACGTGATCCACCACGGCGCGCTGGAGCACCGCGGTGGTCTGGATCACGCTGCCGGCCTTGCCGATCACCGTGTCCTCCAGGGTGACGTCACGAAAACCGAGGAAGGCGTACGTGGACTTGTCGAAGATCCACTCCTGGCGGTCCTCGGCCTGTCCGCGCAGGGTGATCGCGACCCCGTGCCGGCCGGTCGCGTCCACCGCGTCGGGGATCACCGTGGTGCCCGGGATCTGGGCGGCGACCCGGTAGAGGAACGCCGTGGTCTGCGGGTCCACGGACTCCTGGAGCATGCCGCCGAGATACGCGAAGACCCATGGCATGCTCACGCCCGGACGCTTGCCCCCCTTGGAGTTCTCCGCGTTGTCCACCTGCCGCTGCCAGTCCGCCTCGATCGCCCGAAGCGCCTTGGCCGGGTCGCGAGGAAGGGCGGCCAGGTCCTCGTAGGGACTCTGCGTGTGCCCGGGACCTCCCACCGTCCCCTCGCCGGGACCGGGGAAGTCGAGACGCTCGGGAGCCTTGTCGCCGTACGCCTGGGCGCCGGCCTGACTCCGCGACCAGGGGATCCACTCCCGAAGAGTCTCCAGCCTGCTGACCTTCCCGGCGACCTTGGCGTACTTCTTGTGCACCTTGCCGTCCTTGTCGGTCCACCGTGCCTGGAGCGGGTTGTCCCGTCCGGCGGAGACGCTGCGGACGTACACGTACTGGTGGCGGCCGACCGTGACGGCCGGGGCGCGGGAGACCACGTCGGCGGCGTTCTCCAGCAGCATCGAGGCCTTGGAGGGGGCTGGCCGCGCCGTATCGCCGTGCTGGTCGTGGCGGTCGACGCCGGTGGTGAGGACGGTGGCCACGACGGCCGCCGCGGCGAGCGGGGCGAGGACAGGGAGCCAGCGCCGCCGACGCCGTCTCGGCGCTGCGGCGCCGGTGGCGGTGTCGGCCGGGGCGGCGGCATCGGGGCCGGAGGCGGACGTGGGGAGGGTGGCGGACGCGGGGCCGGAGGCGGACGTGGGGACGGACCGGCGGATCTCGCTCATCAGATGCTCCTTGAGGACGCCCAGGCGGTCGTCGGGCAGATCGCGGAGCGCCGGAAGCGGCAGCAGCCGGGCCGCGTCCTCGCGCTCCACGGATTCCGTGGCGTCGAGGCCGTCGTGATGAGGCGTCTTGGCGTTCATCGGATCTGCTCCTGGATCGACCGGGCCGCGGTCGCGCGGCCGTCCTGTTGCTGTCCGGAACGCGACGCCGGTTCCGTCCTGTCGGAAGCGAGTTCCTCGTCCGTCAGCTTCCGCAACCTGCGCCGGGCGCGGGAGAGGCGGGAGCGGATCGTGCCGACGGGCACGTCCAGCGCCTCGGCCGCCGCCGCGTAGTCGAGGCCGGCCCACACGCATAGCGCGAACACCTCCCGCTCGGCGCGCCGCAGCCGGCGCAGCGCCCGCTGCGCAGCGGCCAGGCGACTGGCGTCCTGCATCCGCTCGACGACCTCGTCGGCGAAGTCCGGTGCGGTGTCGTGCCGCGGGACACGGTTCAGGGCGGCCTCGTAGCGGCGGGCGGCCCGCGTGGTGTTGCGCAGCACGTTGGTGGCGATGCCGAGCAGCCACGGGAGCAGGCCGTCGCCCTCGGGCCGCACCGTCTCACGCAGCCGCCACGCCTCCAGGAAGGTCAGCGACACCACGTCCTCGGCCGTCGCCCAGTTCCCGGTGACCCGGACGGCGTACCGGTGCACCGTCCGGGCATGTTCGTCGAATATCGCCCCGAATGCCTCCGGATCACCGGAGCGCAGCTTGGCGCGCAAGGAGAGTTCCACACCTGCCCCTGTCCGCACCCGCCGCCGGGTTCCCTGAGGCGTGCGTGACCTAGGTCACATCCGCGGACTGTGCCTGGGGATTTTCCTGGGCATGCACCTGACGGTCCGGCTTCGCCGTCACCGACCGTACCGTGTGCCCCTGGTGGGACGGCTATGGCCGCGAAGGGCCGTCGTCGGTCCTCTTGTGAGGCTAATGTCTGACATGTGAGCGGAGACGACGCGAACCGGCGCTGGACACGGTCCATGCCCGAGGCCTACGAACAACACCTGGTGCCGGTCTTCTTCCGCCCCTTCGCCGCCGATCTGGCCGCGAGGGCGGCGGCGCTGCGGCCCCTGACGATCCTGGAACTCGCCGCCGGAACCGGGGCGTTGACCTCGGCCCTGCTCACCGAGGTGCCCACCGCCACGGTGGTGGCGACCGACCTCAACGAAGCGATGGTCACGGCCGGTTCGGCACGCGAACCGCGCGCCGACTGGCGGCAGGCGGACGCCCAGGAACTCCCCTTCGCGGACGGCGGTTTCGACCTCGTCGTGTGCCAGTTCGGGGTGATGTTCTTCCCCGACCGGCCCGCCGCGTACGCCGAGGTGCGCAGGGTGCTGGCCCCTGGAGGACGCTTCCTGTTCAGCAGTTGGGGCCCGCTGGCCTCGCACGGGTTCGGGGCCGCCTTCCAGGACGCCCTGGAGAAGGCCCTGCCCGACAGGGCGCCGTCGTTCTTGCGGGACGTGCCCCACGGCTACGCCGACCCGGCCGTGGTCGCCGCCGACGTCACGGCCGCCGGACTGACCCTGGGCACCGCCGAAGAGGTCACGCTGGAAGGCATCGCGCAATCGGCCGCGTCCGTCGCTACGGGGTTGCTGACCGGCACACCGGTGAGCGCGGCCCTTGCGGCACACGGGGACGTGCAGGTCCTCCAGGCCGCCGTCACGCAGGAGATGACGGACGGCCTCGGCACGGGCCCGGTGGTGGCGCCGATGACCGCGACCGTCTACACGGCGCACGAACAGGCATGACGGTCCCGGTCCCGTAGAGGGGGGGACCGGCACCTTTCGAGACTCACCGGAATTCCTGAATGACGGACGGCCTGAGCCCAAGACGGAAGGATGGCCGATATGACATCGCCCGCTTTGCCCGCCCTGCCCGAGGAGTCCTTCCAGCGCGTGCTCTGCGTCGTCGCGCACCCTGACGACATGGAGTACGGCACGTCCTCGGCCGTCGCCCGCTGGACCGCCCGCGGTATCGACGTCGGCTATCTCCTGCTCACCCGCGGCGAGGCCGGCATGCCGAACCCGCCCGAGGAGACGGCGCGCCTGCGCCTCGCCGAGCAGCGCGCCGCCTGCGCCGTCGTCGGCGTCAAGCACCTGACCGTCCTCGACCATCCCGACGGCGTCCTCGTCTACGGCCTCGACCTGCGCCGGGACATCTGCCGCGAGATCCGCCGGTTCAAGCCCGACGTCGTACTCGGCACCAGCTTCGAGATCGAGGCCCCCTACGGCTTCGACCAGGCCGACCACCGAGCGGTCGGGCTCGCGACGCTCGACGCGGTGCGCGACGCGGGCAACCGGTGGGTCTTCCCGGAGCAGATCGACGACGAGGACCTCGAACCGCACTCCGCGCGCTGGTACATCGTCCCCCAAGTCACCGGCCCCCGCGCGACCCACGGAGTCGACATCACGGGTGAGCCGCTGCGCCGGGGCGTCGCCTCCCTCGAGGCGCACGCCGCATACCTGGCCGCGCTCCCGAACCACCCGGCCCCCGCGGACTTCATCCCGAAGTTCACCGCGATGAGCGGCAAGGCCATGGGCGTCGAGCACGCCGTCCTGTTCCGCGCCCACGACCTCCAGGCACCGCCGGACTTCGCGACCGAGGAGGAGCAGGACTGACGGGACCGTTCGGGGCCGTGCGGACGCGGCGTGTGGCGGCGCGGCCGCGCGCGAGGGTGAGCTGCGCACGCGCCCAAGGCTGAGCTGCGTCCGCCCCAACAGGCCCACATTTAGGGCCTGTACGACGTCGACGACATATCGAAGGTGGAGGTCAACGGCATAGTCGGCCCTGTACTGCAAGGGATACGACGGCGACCAGATCAACGGCGACTACACGGAACGCGTCTCCGCATCCGTCACCAGCCTCAAACGGAACATGGGCGTCGACGGCGCCTACCCGGGCCATCCGGTACGAGCTCGCCATGAGCGACGACGTCGCCACGGGCGCGCTCGGCCCTGCCACGAAACAAGGACTGCGCGACCACACCGTGGGCGAGGGATCCGCCGGCACCTGGGTCAGCCTGTTCAGCGCGGCGACGCTCTTCGACCGGCGGGCCCGGAGTCTCCTTCACCTCTGCCTACGACGCCGGACTCGCCGCGAGAGTGCTGGACTTCCAGAGCTTCGTACGGCTCGCCGTCAACGGCCAGGGCGACTTCCCCACCTGGGCCACCCTGCTGGTGTCCACGGGGGACAACACCCGCGCCGTCACGGCATGCGACACCGTCACCGAACTCACCGACGCCCGCGCCTCGGCCCTCTACTAGGCCCGCTTCCGCTACGTCGGCCGCTACCTCTCCAACGTCCCGGGCAGCACCCTCAACAAGCGACTCCAGCCTGGCGAACTGAAGGCCATCGCCGCGCACGGCCTCAACGTCTTCCTCGTCCGCGCGAGCGACGAACGGCTCGAACGTCTGCTGGGACGCACGCGGAGCGCCGTACTGATGGACGTGGCCCGCCACAGCGGCCGTACCACCACAGAGGTGGCCCAGTCACTCGGCATCGCCCCACCCAGCGCCAGCTACCAGATCACCGCGCGGAGCCCCGGAGTCGGTCGCCGTGTGCTGCGCCTGGGCGCAGGCTCACGTGCGTCAGATGTGAGCCCTGACCTGCCGCACCGGATGTCCGAGTGCGTCCCCGATGGCGGCCAGCTCCTCGTCGCTGAACCAGGCGCGCTCAGGGTTCCAGACGGCGATCTCGAATCGAGCGAAGCCGCACGGCCAGTCGTAGTCCAGTGCGTCCAGCGAGGTCGCGGTGCCGCAGCAGGGAACCACCGCGGCGAGGGTCGCGAAGCCGTCCTCGTAGTGGGCTTCGAGCAGGTCGCCCCACCACTCGGTGCCGATCGACGCGCCGCAGTGGGGGCAGCCGATCTTCTCCAGATTCTGTCCGCAGTCGACGACGGTGAGTGTGTCGTGCCAGGTGACGTCGATCTCGACGTCGACGCCGGCGGGGAGCCCGGGTGCCAGGTCTTCCACCATCGACGCGGCACGGTCGGCTGCGATCTGCTCGGGCTGCCAGTGCGGATCTGTCGGAATGACAGAGAGGACGTCGTCGCTCATGGCTCACTCGTTTTCGTCGGAACAGGACCTCATCCGGGCGAGGCGATGCTACTGAACGCACCTTCGGACGACACGGGTGAGTCAAGTCCGGGGCGCAGGTGGGAACTTAGCCGTGAGGGGAGTCGGAGAGCTGGGTTCCTATGACGGCGAGCAGGTCCAGTTTGTCGGCGCTGTCCGTGCCCAGGGCGGGAGTGAACCAGAGCAGGCGCTGGCGGCCGTCCTCGCTGAAGAGGTTGAGGCAGTCGACCTCCAGCGTGCCGAGTGTGGGGTGGTTGATGCGTTTGCGGTCGCCTCGGCGGACCGCGACCTCGTGCTGGTCCCACAGGGCGGCGAACTCGGGTGAGCGCGCGTTGAGGTCCGCGATGAGGGTGCGGGCCTGGCGGTCCTTCGCGTCACGGCGTGCCGCGGCGGCCCGCAGGTCGGCGACGAACGTACGGGATTGTGTGTCGTGATCGGCTTCGGGGTAGAGGCGGCGTGCGTCGGGGTCCGTGAACCAGCGGTGGACGAGGCTCGCGCTGGGGCCGCGGAACCCTGACTGGTCGCCGAGCAGGGCGACGGCGAGGGGGTTCTGCACGAGCGTGACGTGCAGATCGGTGATCACCTGCGCCGGAGTCGAGGTCAGCCGGGTGAGCAGGTCCATCATTCCGGGATGCACGTGCGACTGCGGCCCGCCGTGGGTGGGCAGGGGGCGGTCGGCCAGACGGTGGAGGTAGTCGCGCTCGTCCGACGTCAGCCGCAGCGCGCGTGCCAGGGCGGCGAGCATCTGCTCGGAGGGCTGGGATCCCGCGCCGCGCTCGATCTCGTTGTAGTAGTCGACCGAGGCCCCGGCGAGCTGCGCCACCTCGTCACGGCGCAGCCCCGGTACACGGCGGCGCGGGCCCGAGACGAGGCCGACGTCCTCCGGCCGGATGCGCTCGCGGCGCGAACGCAGGAAGACGCCGAGTTCGGTGTATTTCGGGGAGCCCATGAGTCCCAGTCTGCGGGACGGCGGCCGCCGGCGGCGCCGCTGACGCTGGGGATGACATCCCCTGGTACGCGCGCCGGGAACGCCTCACCGTGGGAAAGGAGAGCCGCTCCGGCTTCCCGCTCGCCGCGGGCAGCCCCCACCGGCTCCCACCCGACGTCTCACCGAGTGAAGGAACGACCAGCCATGCCTTTCGCGAACTTCAAGGTCCCGGAGAAGACCCTCACCGCGCAGCAGAAGGAGGAGATCGTCACCCGCACCACCGAGCTCTACGTCGAGATCTACGGCGAGCGCGCCCGCAGCAACACCATGGTGCTGATCGAGGAGGTCGCCGACGGCGGCTGGGGCATCGGCGGCGACGTACTGACGCTCGCCATGCTCGGCGAGGCGTCACCCGCCGACGCCGGGGACGCCTGATCGCGCCGCCCGGCACTCACGCCCTGGTCGCGAGCGGGCGCCACGCGTTCCAGGTGTCCAGACGCTGCCGGTAGGCAGCCTCGACGACGGGATAGGGGTAGTCGCCGAGGAAGAGCCGCAGGGGTGGTTCGTCGGTGTCGACCAGTTCGAGGATGACGGCGGCCGTGGCCTGTGGATCCTGCGGCGCGCGAGCGGCGGCGCCGGCCCGGCGCGCCTCGCGGATCGGCTCGTACGCCGCGATGGGTTCGGCATGCACCGCGGACGCACCGGACCAGTCCGTGCCGTAGGGACCGGGTTCGACGATCGTGACGTGAACGCCCAGCGGGCCGACTTCCTGGGCGAGCGCCTCGCTCATCCCTTCCAGTGCCCACTTGGAGGCGTTGTAGAGCCCGAGGGTGGGGAAGGCGGCGAGACCGCCGATGCTGGACACCTGCAGGATGTGCCCGCTGCGCCGGGCACGCAGATACGGCAGTGCGGCCTGCACGACCCACAGGGGCCCGAGCAGGTTGGTGTCGATCTGGGCGCGGGCCTGCTCCTCGGTGGTCTCCTCGACCATGCCGAAGAGGCCGTATCCCGCGTTGTTGACGACCACGTCGAGGTGGCCGAAGGCGTCCACGGCGCTCTGCACGGCGGTGGTGACCGCGGCCCGGTCGGTCACGTCGAGCGCGAGGGCGGAGACGCTGTCGCCGTAGGTCTCGACGAGCGATTGCAGGGTCTCGGGGCGGCGCGCCGTGGCGGCGACGCGGTCGCCACGGGCGAGTGCGGCTTCGGCCCAGATCCGGCCGAAGCCGCGGGACGCGCCGGTGATGAACCAGGTCTTCTTCATGCCTCGACCCTGCGCCCGCCGCCGTCCTGCAGCCAGAACCCCAGGAGGGTTACCCTCCGGCTATGGCGACCGACAACGTCCTGGGAGAGTTCCTGAAGGCCCGCCGGGGACGGGTCCCACCCTCGCGCGTGGACCTCCCCGGAACCGGCCGGCGCCGGGTCCCGGGACTGCGCCGCGAGGAACTGGCCCGGCTGGCCGGGATCAGCGAGCCCTACCTGACCCGGCTGGAACAGGGCGTCGACCGGCACCCGTCACCGCAGGTGCTGCAGGCGCTCGCGCAGGCACTGGAACTGGACGCCGATGCCACGGCGCACCTGTGGACGCTCGCCGCCCCGGACCCCGTACCGTCCACGGAGACCGAGGTCACCCGGGACGTGCATCAGTTGCTCGACACCTGGGTGGACACTCCGGCTTATGTGCGCAACCGGCGGTTCGACGTGCTGGCCGCGAACAAGCGGGCCCGCGCCCTCGCCCGGATGTACGAACCCGGCCACAACCTGGCGCGCGACGTGTTCCTCGCCTCCGAGGCCCGTCAACTCTTCCCGGACTGGCCGGAGATCGCCGCGCAGACCGCGGCGGCCCTGCGCGCCGAGTCCGACCCGCGCGATCCCCGGACGGCGCTGCTGCTCGCCGAACTGAATGCGGACGAGGACTTCCGCCGACTGTGGGAGCGGCACGACGTACAGCCCTCGCGCGACGAGCTCAAACGCTTCACGCATCCGGTCGTCGGGGAGCTCTCCCTACGACGCCAGGCACTCACCGTGGGCGGCGCCGAGCACCAAGTGATCATCATCTATCAGGCGGCACCCGGGAGCCCCTCCGAGGCCGCCCTCGCCCGGCTTGCCTGACGCGCGGTGCGGGCAGGCGGAGGCGGCCGACCGAGCAGCAACTTGCCTCCTGAGTAGGGCATTTGATCTGAAGGTATGCGCCGGGGGACGGGCTGGTTCCCCGGCAGGCTGTTCGGACGGACGTGCAGAAGAGGCGAACTGGCGATCCGAAACTAACTCTTTGTGACGATTGGGCATTTCATGCTTGTCTGGCCGCTATCGGTGTCGACAGGATGAACCCGGGCTGACATCGCCCCGTCGGATACCGACGCGCGGTGTGCTCTCTCATCGTTCTGTAGTTTCAAGCAGGGGACTCGTCACCTTGAACAGCTTTGTCTCGCTCCCGTCTGTGTCCGCTCGCAGTTGGGCCGTCCTGCTCGCTCTGGGAGCCTTCGCCGCCGGGCCGGCCGCACTGGGGACCGCGGCGTCCGCGCACACCGGCGACGTGCACACCGGCGACATGAAGAAGGGCAGCGCCAGCGCGGCCGTCCTGCGCACCAGCCTGGACGTCTCGCGCCTCGGCGGGCTCGGACCCGTGCCGTTGCACACCGTGCTCAACGAGGTCCAGGCTCCCGCGACGGCCGAGAAGAAGACGCTCGACATCAAGCTCGACGCGGTCGAGGGCGGCCGACCCGTCAGCGTGCTGCGGGCGGATGTCGCCACGGCCAGGGCCGAGGTCACGCACAATGCGGCCAAGGCGCACACCCACCTCGTCCACGCGCGGGTTCACGTCCCGGGAGTGCCGCTGCTCGCCCTGGTGGAGGTCGAGCAGGTGACCTCCACCGCGGTCTGCAAGGCCGGAGAGAAGCCGACCGCCACATCGGCGATCCCCGGCCCGATCACCGTCCTGGGCAAGCGGATCCCGCTCACGCTCAAGGGCAGCCGGACGGTGGAGGTCCCCGACGTCGGTACGGTGCAGCTCGACCTGTCCCGTACGGAGACGACCAGCAGTGCCGCCGCCGCGACCGCGCTCCAACTGCACGTCTCCGTCGACCCGTTGAAGCTCAACGTCGCGCGGGTGGAGGGAACCGTCACGCTGGCGGAGGCGAGCTGCACGTCCGCAGCGGTGCAGGCGTCGCCTGCTGCGGGGCCGTCCGCCGCCGCGACCCCGGCGCATGGCGACATGCGGCCGCAGTCCGTCGGTGAGCACAGCGGAGGCAACCTCGCGGAGACCGGCAGCACCCCGCTCACGCCGTACGTCGCGGGAGCGGGCGCCCTCCTCCTCGTGGCCGGCGGAGGCGGCGTCGTACTGGCCCGCACCCGCGGCCACCGGCGTCGCTGAGCCGCGGCCTGACCGGCTGGGGGTGGGCTTGGTGGCCTGGACGTCATACGGTCCAGGCCACCATCGCGAACATGTTCAACGGTGCGTGCCTGGTTGTGGCGTGGCGGGTGTGGTCAGCACCAGCCTCCGCCGAGGTTGGCGAACGCCTTCCACGCGGCCCTGGTCTTGGTTCCGGCGACGCCGTCGATGCCACCGGTGTCGTAGCCGATGTCGACGAGGAAGCGCTGGAGGCCGCGGATGGTGTTGGGGCCGACGTCGCCGTCCACGGTTCCGGCGTTGTATCCGCGGTCGTTGAGGAACCGCTGCCAGGCCTTCCAGCTGTTGGTGCCGAGCTGGCCGTCGATGGCGCCGGGGTTGTACTTCCCGACGGGCACGGCGTCGCGGACGTAGCACTGCACGCTCTTCGCCTCGGCGGTGTTCAGGCCGAGGTTGTTGACCGCCTGGATGGTGACGGTCCGGGCGGAAGTCTGCTGGGCGGGCGCGGCGGTGGCCGCGGTCGCTCCGGCGAGGGTGCCGATGCCGAGTGCGGCAGCGGTGAACGTACCGAGGATTGTCTTCGTGAGCCTGGTCAGGGCCATGTTTGGGTGTTCCCCCTGATGCTGATGCATGAGTGAAGGCGTGTGCCTACGGCAGGTGGAGCAAACCGCCGTACTGTCCTCTCCTGTCGCTCACCGGTGCAGTGAGCGTCTCGCGATTGAATCTGGTGGTGGAGGGAGCGCCTCAGAAGGCGCTTTCAGGTCAAAGAGAACACTCAACTGACAAGTGATATACGAGACTTGAAGCGCATCCATTCGGCCACGCGACTACCAGCGCGGGGTGCGGTGACAACGCCATCGGGCAAGGCGTCGAAGCGCGCGTCCAATGACCTGGACTTGGGCAGGCTGCGGGACGGCGGCGGGGATCGGGTTGGCCGGGAGGGGCGGGGATGGCTGGCGCGGGGCAGGGTGCGGGGTATTACCGGATGGAGGTCCAACTCCGGGACGGGCGTGAGTGGCAGGTGCAGAAGATCAGTCCCGAGTGGGGGTCGGGCGGTAGTCCGATCGATCTCGCGGTGGATGCCTTCCAGGCCTATCTCGGTCAGCACGGCCGCACTCTGGAGGAGGTGACGGCGGCCGGTGCACCCGCGGTGCGGGTGGTGGTGCGTTCACCGCAACGTGCCGCGCGGCCAGCCGTGTTCGGGCTGCGTGAACTGATGGAGCAGCGTGTACGGCGTGCGGCCGCCCTGCGTGCGGATGCGGAGCGCAGGCTGCGCGATGCCCGGCAGCTGCTGCGTGCGGCGGTTGCCGAAGCGTCGGCTGCGGGCATCTCCCAGTCGGCGCTGGCAGGTTTGTCCGGATGGAGCCGGGAAACGCTGCGCCGGCTGGAGCGCGACGGCTGACGGTCCTCGAACCGCTACCGACTGTCATCGAAAGGTCAACCGAGTTGGCCTACTTGTGTGGCCAACCCGGTTGGCGTGAAGGTGACGCTTTGCGTGCGGAGCTTCGCTCGACGGGGTCAAAGGCGCGGAGAATGAGTACAGTTGGACGGTTTTGTTGCGGATGACGTTCGGCAACGGAAGGATTCCCAGGCGTAGTTGACCTCCCGGGTGGGGTGACGGAGAGGCACGTTCCATCGACCCTTGTGGCACTTTCCGCGGCAGGCCCCGGATCCCCATGTCGCCACATGACCGGGGCCCGCCACCGAGCATCCACGAAAGAGGCCCGGCATGTACTACGACATCATCCTGTCGCTACTGGCGCGATCGGAACAGTGCCCGCAACTCATCTTCATCTGCCTGGTGGTGATCCTGGTCCTCGTTCGAAGGCGCCCCGCCCGGCGGTGCTGTGGCGCCTGCTGACGCGAGGTGAGCCTGGTGCGGTGCGGGCCTGATGCCGCGCGCCGCACCGGGCAGTCAGCGGTGTTTCGGGCCGGCACCTCCTTTCGAGACGGCGCGGAGAGCGGCCCGTAGCGCCTCGAGTGACGACTCGGCCACAGGACCACAGCTGCGTCGTCGGCGGTCTGCGAGTCCGTAGTCCGCAGCGGGCGGATGTCGACTCAGCCCCTTCGCGGTGGAAGAGCCACCGATAGACCTGCGGCTCGGCCTCGAACTCGGCCCGGCCATCGGTGTTGTTGAGCATCAGTCGGGTGACGGCGTGCAACCCACCCGTGATGGCTCAGCTTCCACGTGATCGTGAGCGGACTCATGAAACCCCCTGCGCCCGCACTTTGGTCCGGTGCCTGGGGCGTGGCACCGTGCCGCTGGCCGCCCTCCGGTGTATCAGGGCCGGGCCAAGTACTGCGTTTCGTAGGAGGTGGCCAGATCGCGCAGCGCCGTGGAGCAGTCGCCGTTGAATGAGGAGCCGTGCATCAGGGCCAGTGTGGTGGGTTCGAGGTCGGCGAGGCGGCGCATGACCGTGCCGGTGTCCGGGGCGAGGGCGGTGGCGCGGAACATCGCCTCGGCATCCATGGCCGGCTCGACGATGTCGCCTTCGACCAGCGCGGGACCGTTGCCCACGTGGGTGAACAGGTCGCCGCACAGGAGCGTCCGCGTGGTCTCCTCGTACAGCAGCCTGGCCTCCCAGGCGTGCGGCACGTGCGGGGTGTCGATGTGCCGAAGCCGCTTGCCGCCGATGTCGATCACTTCGCCGTCGGCCAGGGCGCGGGGTGGCCGGTCGGCGAGGTCGTTGATCGAGACCAGGCAGCCGACCGCCCCGTGGGCGATCTCGGAGCGCGGCGCGGCGGCCAGCCACTCGTTCATCGACCCGCATTCGTCCGCCTCGACATGGCCGAACGTGATCCAGCGCAGCCGGTCGACCGGCACGATCCGTGCGACGGCCTCCGACATCAGGGGGAACATCGCGCGCGGGCCGGTGTGGAAGAGCAGCGGCTCCTCGCCGTCGACGAGGAACTGGTTGAAGGTGAACCCGGCCGGGGGCGCGATGTCGGGCACCCAGGTCGACAGCCGGTAGATCCCGTCTGCGATCTCATCGACGCTGGTCGTCATCGATACGCGCCTCCTTGTCGAACGGCGGGCCTCGCCGCCTCCGGCGTGGGCCCGGGCGAGCCAGTCACGTCGACCGCCATTATGCGTAGAACTTCCAGATATGCGCAGACATCGCGCGGTCACGCGGCCGCGTCGTCACACGGTCGCGTCGTCATGCGATGCACCTGTACCGGATCGTGCAGTGAAGGTGCGGCTCCATGACTGAGATCCCGGCCGAGGTCTTCGCATCGGTGGCGCGCAAGGCCCTGCAAGACCTGTCCACCGCACCCGACCTACGCGTGCTGGAGGCGCTGGCCGGCTGCGACGTGCTGATTCGCCGAGCAACGAAGTGGTGCTCGTCATCGACGCGGGGGACGAGGACGAGCTGACCCTGTCCGCGCACAAGGCGCGACGGCTCCTCCGCCACTGCCTCGTGTGACCTTCCGGGCCAACCACGGGTGATCGGTCCGCCTCGACTCACCGTCGCGGCTCACCTCGACCCCGCCGACGACTTCAGGCACGTAGCGCCTGGCGCAGGCTCAGGCCGTGGCGTTCGCGCAAGCGGCGCATCTCCCAGTAGGAGAGGGCGGTCACGGTGAGCGGGGCGCCCATCATGAAGACCACTCTGGCGACCAGGGGGACGCCGGCATACGCACCGGTGATCACATCGATCAGGGCCAGCTCCCAGGACAGGACGATGGCGAGGCTCGGCGGTACCAGTTCGTGGATGTCGGCGGTGCGCAGGACGTGGACGAGCGAGAGCCCGATGCCGTAGAGCGCGAACCCGAGCGACCACAGGCACAACAGCCCGAGGGCGATCTTGCCGGGCACCCCGATGAAGTCCCTGAATCCCTTGGTGACCGGGTCCGGTGCCATGGCCAGCGGAAACGTCGCCATGGCGGCCATCAGGGCGCCGATCGAGGCCACGGAACGCAGGGCGCGACGTACGTACAGGCCCCGCAGGGATGTCTCGGCGACCGCCACGAACACGCCCACCACCACGGGGAACGTGCAGATGAGCACCAGGACGCTGATCCACGCCTGGTCGAACCGGTCCGAGAGGGCGGACGTGACGTCGTCGGCGTCGCTGATCAGGCCGTAGGTGATGGTGAGCCACAGCCAGGCGGCGACGCCCAGCACGGTCCGCCACAGCTGGAGCCGGCCGACGGTCGGGTCCTCGACTCGATCAGGGCGCGACGGGCGGAAGACCTGCTGGGCGGCGTACAGCGGATTGCGGAGGCAGCGCAGGATCTTCTGGCGGCGCGTCGGTGCCGGGGCGGGCGGCATCCCCGGGGGCATCCCCGGCGGCATGCCGGGAGGCGGATTCCCGCCGTACGGGTGCGGCGGGTTGGGACCCCAGCCGGCCGGCGGCTGCGGCGGATACGGGGCGCCCGGCTGCGGGGGGAGTGGGGAGGGGTAGGGGCCCGTCGGTCCGGGCCCGGGTGGCCGCCCGTTCGGTCCGAACTGCGGACTCCCGTAGCCAGTCCCCCCGTACGAGCTCACGGCGTACCCCCGTTGTCTTTGTGCGGTTGAACCTGGCGGATCTTACCCGTGTCAGGTGCCCGTCACGCGTTGTGTCGAAGGCCGTGACACGACCGTGTGATTGGTAGGTCTGCCGGCTCACGGGTGGCGCCACCGCACGTCACCCCGCGCACTCTTCTTTCGCTGAACCGCACCACTACCGCAAATCGGGCATCTTGCCTTACGGTAGGACGAAACCTCTGCCGGGCGTGCGGTACAGCTGCGTGCCGCAGCCATCGCTCGCACTGCGTGCAGTCGGGCTGACCAGAGGTGCACCATGACCGGTTTGTTTGGCGCGTCCCCCGAAACCCCAGACTGGCGTGACCGCGCTGCTTGTGTCGGGGAAGATCCGGAAGTCTTCTTTCCGCTCTCCGACTCCGCCGCTTCCGAAACCGACGCCCGCCATGCCCGGGCGGTGTGCAGGCGGTGCCCCGTGCTCATCTCCTGCCGTACCTGGGCGATCGACCACGGCGAGGACGACGGCATCTGGGGCGCGACGACGGCAACTCAGCGGCGCGCCATCCGCAGAGCCGTGACCGAGCCGGCCCACGTCGTGTACGGATCGGCGGACGAGGGCCGCTACAACCGCGACGGCCCGGACAACGACCTGGACCGCGATGAGAAGCCGCTGTGAGTGAACGTCAGGCGAGCCAGGTGCGGGCGGCGATGATCAGTGCCTGGACCCCGGTGGTGAGCGTGGGCTCGATGACCGGGGCGAAGTGGGGCGAGTGGTTGCTCGGCAGCGAGTCGATGTTTCCGGACGACAAGGCGGCCAGCGCGGTTTCCGTGTCGAGTCCGCCCCAGAACCAGAAGACGGTGGGGACGTCGGCTGCCTCGCCGAAGACGCCGACGTCCTCGCTCGCGGCGACCAGTGGCATCGGCAGGAGACGCTGCGGCCCGAAGTGATCGGTGAAGGCGGCCACCGTGGCGGCCGTCGCCTCCGGGTCGCTGACCAGCAGTGGGGCGCTGTGCGTCCAGACGATGTCGGGTGGCTGCGGGGCCGGGCCGGCCGCCGACTCCGCGTGAATGATGCGTTCGATCGCCGCTTTGACGAGGGCGCGGACCTCGGGGGAGTAGCTCCGTACGTTGATGCCGAGCTCGGCAGTGTTCGGGATGATGTTGTCCTTGGTTCCGGCCTGCAGCCGGCCGACGGTGACCACGGCCGCCTCGGCGGGCGGCACTTCGCGGGCCACGATGCCCTGCAGCCGGGTCACCACGTGGGCGGCCATCAGAACGGGGTCCACGGTGGCTTCGGGCCGGGAGCCGTGGCCGCCCCGCCCGTGAAGGACGACGGCCGCGCTGTCCGCGGCGGCCATGACCGGACCGGAAGCATGGCCGATGAACCCGGCGGGAAGCGGTGCGACGTGCTGGCCCAGCACGATGCCCGGCCTCGGGAAGCGCTCGAAGAGCCCGTCCTCCACCATGTCCCGGGCGCCGCGGGCCAGTTCCTCTGCGGGCTGGAGGACGACGAGCAGGGTGCCGGACCACGTATCGGAGGTACGGGCCAGCAGAGTGGCGGCGCCCACCAGGCAGACGGCGTGCATGTCGTGTCCGCAGGCGTGCATGACGGGGACGTCGTGTCCCTCGGCGTCGGTGGCCCGGGTCGTGCTCGCGTACGGCAGACCGGTCTTCTCCTCGACGGGCAGGGCGTCGAAGTCCGCGCGCAGCATGACCACCGGTCCGTCCCCGTTCCGCAGGACACCGACCACACCGGTGCCGCCGACCTGTTCGGTGACCTCGAATCCGGCGGAGTCCAGCGCCTCGGCAAGCAGTCGGGCCGAGCGGACCTCCTGGAGCGACAGCTCCGGATGCTGGTGGAGGTCGCGATAGAGGTCGGCAAGATCCGCGCTCAGGCCGTCCAGCTGCAGCCACTCACTCTTCACCGGCGGACACTCCTTCGCGTCGTAGCAGGCCACCCCTGCGCCCGACTCGATCCTCGCACCGCTTGTCCGTCTCCGCGCCCTGGCGCTGTGAACCGCCAGTCGCGCACATCGAACTCGCCC
The DNA here is from genome assembly GCF_042800575.1 of Streptomyces sp. NPDC057616. Taxonomy (NCBI): domain Bacteria; kingdom Bacillati; phylum Actinomycetota; class Actinomycetes; order Kitasatosporales; family Streptomycetaceae; genus Streptomyces; species Streptomyces sp. NPDC057616. The sequence continues at coordinate 181,304 of NZ_JBHVGU010000018.1, read as the reverse complement.
TCAATAAATGTGTGTTGCACCACAACCATCCTGCGGCACCGGTGGTCTGACTTGATGACCGAAACGCGCGGACAGCGTTCTTCCTGGTGCTCTCCACCTCTTCATGGTGCTTCGCCCTGCGATGACCCCTGCCCGCGTCCGCTTCTCCACCCTGCGCGTCACACACCAAGAAGTGGGGGAACTTCCACATGCGTGCTCGATCCGTCCTGGTCGTGGCGGCGGCGTCCGCCTGCGTCCTGCTGCCGGCCTCGTCCGCGTTCGCCGGGACCGGCCCGGCTCCGTCGCCCGGCAAGCAGAGTCTGACCACCCGCTCGACCACCCCGTCCGAGGCCGGCAACCCCTTCAGCGTCAAGGCGCAGGCGGCCGGCGTCTGTTCGGACGCCTATCAGATCGGAGCCACCGCCTACATCAACCGCAGCGGAGCCCACGTCGCCTCGGTGAAGCAGTTCTACTCGCCCAAGTGCCAGGCGAACTACGGCTACGTCTGGGTGTGGCAGAGCTTCCGCGACAAGATCAAGGACTACGACGTCAGCACCGGCGTCTACAGCTACGCCCGTGACGAGGTCGTGGGCCAGGACTGGTGGAACGCCACCAACAGCCAGGAATTCTGGTCCCTGCCCGCCGACACGGTGAAGGAGTGCACGGCGGCGATCGGCACGCTGCGCGCCCCCGGCGACCCGGTGGCGGGCCAGGCCACCACGGCCAAGCGCTGCTGATCTCGCACCCCCATCAGGGCCTCGGCCGACGCGCGACGGCCGAGGCCCGGCTCGTGTGCGGACGACGACGGCGGCAGCACAACCATGCGGGCAGCGGGCGGGGCGTCGGGTCCTGGGGCCTACCTGGTTTCGACTCGTCCGGCCGGGGCGGATCCGGTGGTGGCCCGGGAGAGGGCCGGCAACCGGACGGTGAAGCAGGCTCCGCCCTCGGGACCGTGTCCCCGCACGGTGATGGTGCCGCCGAGGCGTGCCGTCAGGCGGTGGGCGATGGCCAGGCCCAGGCCGCTGCCGACCGGGCGGACGCCGCGGTAGCGCTCGCTGAGGGCGCCGCGTTCGAAGGCGACCGCGACGTCGTCGTCGGTGAGGCCGGGACCGCCGTCGCGCACCTCCAGCAGGGCGCCGGACGCATCGGCGCGCAGGGCGAGGACGAGAGGCTTTCCGGCCGGAGTGACACGCAGGGCGTTCTCGGCGAGCCCGTCGAGGAGTTGGCGTACGCGGATGCTGTCGGTGGTGAGAGTCGGCGCATGGGCGGGCCGCTCGACCCGGAAGTCGACGTCGTGCCGGGCGCAGCGGGGGGACCAGGCGGTTGCGGCCTCCCCGACCAGGTCGCCGAGGTCGACCTCGGCGACGTCGAGGCGGAAGTCGTCGGCTTCGAGGCGGGCCAGGGCCAGCAGGTCGCCGACGAAGTGTTCCAGCCGCTCGATCTCGGTGCGCAGGATGCGGCCGGCCGCGGGCACCTCGTCACCGGTGATGACCGCGTCGGCGAGGGCCTCGGCATAGCCTCGCGCGGTGGTCAGCGGGGTGCGGATCTCGTGGGAGACGGAGAGCAGGAAGTCGCGTTGCCGGTTCTCACTGTGGGCCAGCGCCCCGTCCAGGGCGTTCAACGCACCGGCCAGTTCCGCCACTTCGGCCGGCCCCGCGGTCGGCACCGTCAGCCCGCGCTCACCTGCCGACAGCCGGTGCGCGGCCCGCGCGGCCGTCACCAGCGGGCGGGCCAGGCGACGGCCCAGCAGCGCGCCGCCCAGGGCCGCGCCGGCCAGGCCCAGGACCAGGGGCAGCGCGAGCGCTCCGCGCATCCGGTCGGTGGCCTGGTCGACGGCGCTCATGGGCTGGGCGAGTACCAGCCCGCCGCCGGTGGGTGTCGGTACGCCCTCCACCACGACCTGGTGGCCGTCGAGACGGGCCGTGGCGGACACGGCGCCGCCTGAGAGCAGCGCAGTGCGGGATTCGGTGTCGACGACGGACGCGGCGGGTCCGTCCACCTCGCCGGAGGGACGGACGAGGGCGAGGCTGATGTCGTCGGGACCGGCGATGCGCTGCTGCCTGTCCAGCATCCAGGAGGCCAGGGGAGGGGTGCGGGCCAGCACCTGCGCCTGGCGGGACAGCTGGTCACGTTCCTGCGCCTCGGTGTTCGTCCCGATGATCCGCCAGGCGAAGAGGCCGGTCACCAGTACGGCCACGGCGGCCACGGCGGTGGCGAGCAGGACGATGCTGCGGGCCAGGGAGCCGCGGGGACGTTCGATGCTCATCGGCCGCCGTCACTGACGCCGTAGCCCACGCCGCGCACCGTGCGCAGAGGGCTGGCGCTGCCGAGTTTGGCGCGCAGTTGGGAGACGTAGACGTCCATCACGCGGGTGTCCCGGTAGTCGGCGTAGCCCCACACCTGTGCCAGCAGCTGTTCGCGGGTGAACACCTGGCCGGGGTGGTGCATCAGGAAGGCGAGCAGGTTGAACTCGGTGGTCGTCAGCTCCACCGGGCGGTCCTGGACATGCAGGGTGCGACGACCGGTGTCGAGTACGAGGTGCCCGACCCGGCGCACCGGATCGCGGTCCGGGCCGGCGGCCCGCCGCAGCAGGCTCTTGACGCGGGCCACGAGCTCCTGCGGGGAGAAGGGCTTGGTGAGGTAGTCGTCGCCGCCCAGTTCCAGGCCCAGAATGCGGTCGGTGACCTCGTCGCGGGCGGTCACGAACAGCACGGGCGTCCAGTCGCCCTCCTGGCGCAGCCGACGGCAGATTTCCATGCCGTCCATGCCGGGCAGGGCGATGTCCAGCACGATCGCCGCCGGACGCATGCGGCGGGCCGAGGCCAGCGCGGCATGGCCGTCGGCCTCGACGTGGACGCCGAAGCCCTCCCGGCTCAGGTAGCGCCGCTGCAGGTCGGCGATGTTCCGTTCGTCCTCGACGACCAGGACGAGCCCTTTGCTCTCCGGCATGTGTCTCTCTCTTCCGGCGCGGCCTTCGATGCTAACCAGGGCGGCGAGGCCTGGTCGCGCTCGCGACCAGCCCTTACACGCCCCGAACATTCGCCGAACCTTCCGCTCGCACGCTCCGGCCAGGCTGAGGCCGCCATCGAGCAAGGGAGAACACCGTGATCCACGTCCGTACCGCCGTGGCTCGCCACAGGCGGGTCGTCGCACCGGCGATCGCGACGGCCGCCGTGACCGCACTGGCCTGGACGGCCTCGTCGGCCAGGCCGGCCGACACGGTCGCTGTGAGCGTTTCGGCGAGAAGCCCGGCCGTTGCCGGCAGCCTCCGAGCCGAGAACGGCCGACTCCGATTCGCGGCTCTTCCCACCCGACTCAAGCTCGGCATAAGGATGTTGCGTGCTCTGAATGGGAGTGGGTGGGCCGTGAGACGGGCGGCGATCCGAGCCGAGGCGCTCTCGGGCGGCTGGGGCGGATACGGCTACGACGGACAGGTCCGGCGCTGGGCCGAGGTACGCGGCGCCTCGCGCTGACGCCTACACCACCCCATGACAAGGAACGATGCATGACCGACGTCTCCACAACTCCCCGAAACCCCGGCCACCCCGAAGCAGCCCCCCAAGGCGTCGGCCGCCTGCACCGGCTCGGCCGCCGGTGCGCCCGACGGCCGTGGTGGGTGATCGCCTGCTGGCTGCTGGTGCTGCTGGCCGTTCTTTTCGCCGACCGGGCCTGGGGCGGCACCTACGACGACGACTTCGCGCTGCCGGGCACCTCCGCACAGACCGGCGCCGACCTGCTGGACGCACACGGATCCAAGGAGGTCCGCGGCACCGCCTCCCAGATCGTGCTGCACACCGGCGACGGCACCCTCTCCGCCCATCGGGACAGCGTCGCCACCGCGGTGCGCGAGCTGAGGGAACTGCCCGGGGTGATCACGGTGGCCGACCCGCTGCAGACGCCCGGCGCGGTCTCCGCCGACGGCGCCACCGGCATCATGACGGCGCGCTTCACCGAGAACCCCGCCCGCTACGAGGTCTCCTACCTCGACGGTGTCGACGACGCCGTGCACGGTCTGCGTGCCGACCACGTGGAGGTCGAATACGGCGGCCCACTGGGGCAGTTGGCGCGCACCAAGGCCGCGGACCGGCTGTCGGAGGCGATCGGCCTCGCCACCGCCGTGCTCGTGCTGCTGGTCGGATTCGGCAGCCTGGCCGCCGCCGCGTTCCCCTTGCTCACCGCAGTGGTCGGGCTGCTCGCGGGCATCTCCCTGCTCGGCCTGCTGGCCGCCGCGTTCACCTTCGGCAACGCCGCGCCGACGCTGGCCACCATGATGGGCCTGGGGGTGGGCATCGACTACGCACTGTTCCTGAGCACACGTCACCGCCGGCTCCTGCACACCCTCGACGACCCCACGGAGGCGGCGGGCCGGGCCGTGGCCACCAGTGGCCGCGCCGTTGTCGTCGCCGCGGCCACCGTCGCCCTCGCCCTGGGCGGCCTCTACGCCTCGGGCGTGACCTTCATCGGCACTCTGGGGGCCGCCGCGGGGCTGACCGTCCTGGTCGCCGCCGTCGCCGCCCTCACCCTCACGCCCGCCTTCCTCGGCGTCGCCGGCCGCCGCATCGACCGCTGGCGGGTGCGCATTCCGGTCGACGAACCGAGCGGCACCGCCGACACCTGGCACCGCTGGGCCGCCGCCGTGGGCCGCCGTCCCTGGGTGTTCCTCGCCGTCGGCGCCCTGGTCCTGGCCGTGCTGGCCGTCCCCGCCGCCTCCATGCGCCTCGGCCATGTCGACAACGGCGCCGACCCCACCGACTACACCGACCGGCGCGCCTACGACCTCGTCGCGGACGGCTTCGGAGCAGGCGCCAACGGTCAGTTCACGATCGTCGCCGACCTGCGCGACGCGCACGGCGACACCAGCGCGTCGCCCACGACGCTGCACGACGCACTGGCCGCGACACCCGGCGTCGCCCAGGTGACCACTCCCGTCACCAGCGGCGACCACGCCCTGCTGATCACCACCGTCACGCCGGACACCGGCCCGCAGGAGGAGACCACCTCCGACCTGATGCACCGCCTGCAGGACGACACCCTCCCCGACGCACTCGAAGGCACGGGCGCCCACGGCTATGTCACCGGCGTCACCGCCGCCCAACTCACCTTCCGCGACGTTGTGGTGGACCGTCTGCCGTTGATCGTCGCGGTGGTGGTCGTGGCGGCTTTCCTCCTCCTGCTCACCGTCTTCCGCAGCCTGCTCGTCGCCCTCAAGGCGGCCCTGCTGAATCTGCTCTCGATCGGTGCCGCCTACGGCGTCGTCGTCGCCGTCTTCCAATGGGGCTGGGGCAGCGCTCTGTTGGGGGTCGGCGAACCCGTACCGGTGGAGTCGTACGTGCCGATGATGATGTTCGCCATCGTCTTCGGGCTGTCCATGGACTACGAGGTCTTCCTCCTCTCCCGCATCCGCGAGGCGTGGCTGCAGACCCGGGACAACCATCTCAGCGTCGCGACCGGTCTGGCCGGCACCGCGCGCGTCATCACCTGCGCCGCGCTCATCATGACCAGCGTCTTCCTGGCCTTCCTGCTCTCCACCAACGTGGTGATCAAGATGCTGGCCCTGGGGCTCGGTGTCAGCGTCATCATCGACGCCACCGTCGTCCGGCTGGTCCTCGTGCCCTCCACCATGTACCTGCTCGGGAGGGCCAATTGGTGGCTGCCGGCCTGGCTGGACCGGCTCCTGCCGCACCTCGATCCCGAAGGCCCGGTGCCGGCAGGGGGAGTTGTGGCGCCGAACGTGAAGTCGGCCTGCGCGGCCACGGCTGCCCGGGGAGACCAGGGATGATCCCGTCCGTCTTCCGGCGGCGTAGGGCCGTATCGGTGACCGCCGTCGCCCTCGCTGTCGTGCTGCTCGCCGTCGGCGTCACCGAACTCACCGCCCGCGCGCTGCTGCACAGCCGCGTGGCCGCGGCGGCCGACCGGGCACTAGGCAAGGGCAGCAGCGTGGACGTCGACGATGGGTCGGCTCTGGTCGACCTGCTCCACCGCCACCTCGACTCGGTGACCGTCGCCAACGACCATGCCACCCTCGGCCGTATCCCGGACGTGTCCGTCCGCGTCCGCCTGGACGACATTCGTCTGACGGGCGAACGCTCAGGAACGGTCGCCCGTACGCACGCCGTAGTCGAGATCCCCGCCACGTCCCTGCAGTCCATGACCGGCGACCGCGACAGCCGACTGCCGGTCACCGCCGTCCACTTCGACGACGAGGCCGACACCGTCACCCTCGAACTCGGCCAGGGCGGGCTGGGGCAGGTGACCCTGCAACCCCGGGTCGAGGAGGGGCGGATGGTCCTGCACCTGGACAGCGCGACGATTCTCGGCAGGGCCGCACCCGGCCGGCTCGTCGACCGCATCCAGGACGGGTTGGCCCAACGGACCGACGTCGCCTACCCGTTGGGGCTGAAGGCCACGAGCGTCGACGTCACCACCACCGGCCTGTCCTTCGGCCTGGACGGAGCCTCAACCTCGTTGTCGGGCAGGGCGTAGCTGGTGGTCGCGTTCCCCCGCGGAAAGGGAACGCGCGTGCGGGTTCGCGGTGTAGCTTCTACGCGTCAGTAGGGGCTTGAGCAAGGGGGGACCTGTGGCTGCCTCTGCGCGTACTGAGAAATTCGCTGCCTACCTCCGGATGCTGAAGGACCGCAGTGGCCGGGGGTACGACCGCCTCGGCAAGGAGGCCGGTGTCAGTGGTTCCAGTCTGCATCGGTACTGCTCCGGCCTGAGCGTGCCGGGGGACTACCGGGCGGTGCACGCCTTCGCCAAGGTGTGCGGCGCCAGTGCGGACGAGCTTCGCGAACTACATCGGTTGTGGGCGCTGGCGGACAGCGACCGGGACGCACCGGCCGCCTCGGCCGAGGAGAATCCGGAACCACGACCGGTACGCGATGTGCACGAGGCGCCCGCCACACTCGCCGTACCCGACTCGCCGGCCCCATCCGCCGAGCCCGTGCAGTTCAGCCCTGGACCAGCCGACGTCACCTCGCCGGAGCCAACGCCCGACAAGGGCCAGGCACCGGCACGGTCCCTGCTGCCGGGGCGGCTCTCCTCGCGGTGGGCGGTGCTGGCGGCCGTGGTCGCGGTGATGCTGGTGGCCGGCTTCGTGTGGCTGCCCTCCGGGCACCCGGCGGATGCCTCTCCGGCGGCCGGTGACAAGGTGCTGGACTCCCCGGCCTGCGCGACGGTGAGCATGGGACAGCACGACGACTGCGTGCGGGAGGTCCAGAGCCTGCTGGTGCGGGCGAAGGGCAGGCTGGCCGTGGACGGGGACTTCGGACCGGAGACGCTGCGCCGGGTGACCGCCTTCCAGGTGCTGTCCGGTGTGACGGCACGAGGCGTGGTCGACGAGGCCACCAAGAAGGCGCTCTACGCGAGGAGGACGAGCATGGTGACCTGGTCGCCGGCGAAGGTGGCCAAGCGGGTTCGCGAGGTGTTCGTCGAGGACCCGGACACCGCCGTGTCTATCGCCCGCTGCGCGTCGTTCCTCGACCCGCTGTGGGTGCTGCCCAACACCAACGGCAGCCGCAACTGGGGTGTGTTCCAGATCTCCGACGCCCGCCTGCTGGATCTCCACGGCACTCCGCTGCGGGCGTTCGACCCGGAGTGGAACATCCAGGCGGCGCACCGGCTGTGGAGCGTCCGGCATGACTTCCACGACTGGCCCTCGTGCGAGGCGGCGCTGAAGAACGCACCGACGAACGCACCGAAAGCCTGAGAAGCCGGCAGCCTCGGGTGCCGCCACGACGGCACGCACCCGAGGCTCCGGACGTCCGGCCGGCGTCAGACCGTGCCGTCCTCCCACCACCAGGCACGGCCGAGGTCGGCCCTGCTGTCGACGTGCTGGTGGTCGACGGTGTACGTCTCCAGCCCGGAGAATCCGCAGGTCTCCGCCTTCTGGTAGACGGTCTTGGTGGCCACGCCGGACACGTCGAGGTCGGCCGCGGTGCCGTACAGGTGCATGCTGTCGCTGGCGCCGCCGATCTCGGCGTTGTGCGCGATGCTGCGGAAGCCGGAGTTGACCGTGATCGGCTTGTCGCCCAGCTTCTTGCGCAGCGCCTCCAGCTTGTACATGCAGCGGCGGACGTTCTCCTTCACCTGCGACGCGCTCAGCTTGCCGCCGTTGAAGGTGCCGTCCGTCTGGTTCTCGAACTCGCTCCAGTTGAAGTGGAGCGTGGAACCGTCCGACTGCTCAAGGGAGTTGAGCTTCGCCTGGGTGTTCGGCCCGACGCTGGCGTCGGCGGTGAGACCGTACGCCGTCTGGAAGCGGCGAACGGCCGCGGCCGTACCGGGACCGAAGTCGCCGTCGATGCTGACGCGGCTGTGGCTGGCGCTGTCCGCCGCCCACCCGGCGACTCTGATCTGAAGCTCCGTCACGTCGGCTCCGCTCGCGCCCTGTTCGAGGGTGCGCGACCACGCGTACGCCTGCGCGGTGCCCGAGAACAGGAGCTGGCCGAAGGCGACGCCGGCGCCGGCGGCCAGCGTGCCGCGCAGCATGGCGCGGCGGTTGATGGGACGGAAGGAGGAAGTCATGGGGGTCCTTTCGAAACGGTGGTGGGGGAGAGGCCAGAGGCCGGTCGTGAGGGGTCAGAGGTCAGTAGGCGATCTGGAAGGAGACGTTCTGCGCGTCGGTGTCATAGGCGTGGATGCGCAGGACGAAGTGGGTGCCGTCCTTGACGTCGGTGGCGACGGTTCCCCACTCCGTACCGTGCGTGGTGTATGCATCGCCGTTGTTGCACTTGGTGGTGTGGTCGACGAACACCACGCAGGCGTCCAGGTACACCCCCGGTTCGTCCGTGATCAGGCGCAGGTTGATGTCGTTGCACCGCGAGGACGTGGTGTAGGTGCCGTACTCCACGGCGGCCGGGGAGTAGTGGTACGTCAGGGACTTGGCGCCGCCGTAGCAACTGACGGCGGCGGCCGAGGGGTGGGCCGAGGCGGGCGCGACGCCCGCTCCGAGCAGTGCGGTCGCGGTGAACAGGGCCGCGGCGAAGGTTCTTTGGCGGATCATGGGGGTCTCCGTCGGTGAGAGGGGGTCAGAAGGCGATCTGCATGACGGCGTCGTCGCCCTCCAGGGGCACGCCGGCGGGCACCGTGAACTTGCTGCCGTCCAGGACGTCGGTGGCGATGGTCGTCCAGCTGCGGCCGACCTTGGTCCAGCGGTTGCAGGTGCCGTACTTCGCGAACTTCACGCAGGCGTTGACGTATTCGGCGGTTCCACCGATGACGCGCATGTTGATGTCGGTGCAGCGGGCCGAGGCCCAGTAGGGGCCGAACTCGAGCGCGTCGCCGTAGTGCACCGTGACCGCCCCGCCGTAGCAGGTCGTCGCCGCGGCGGTCGTGGCGGGCGAGTGGGGCGAGGCGGAGGCGGGTGTCGGAACGGTGAGTCCCAGGGCGACGAGCAGCGCGACGGGAAACGCCCGAGCGAACCGGGTGGTCATGCGGGTTCTCCTCTTTCGGGCGGGATCAGCGGTTGGCGAGCCGATCCAGATCGGCCTGGGTGCCGTTGAACACGTCCCCGGTCGCAGGTGCCTGGATGCCCGGGAACAGCGCGGCATCGGTGTACTGCCACATCGTCCAGGTCGTCGAGCCGTTCGGCACGGGCGGCTGGGTGATCGACTGGCGGTAGTCGGCGAGTTGCAGCGGATATCCGGCGAAGGCGGTGGTCGAGCCCATGCAGTCGTCGAGGAAGGACTTCTGGGTGTAGATGATCGGAGTACGGCCGAAGGCGGCCTGCACCCGGTCGAGCCAGGCCTTGGTGTCGGACACCGTCCCGTAGGTGGGGCAGCGCCCGCTGCCGTCGTCCATGCGCTCCAGGTCGAAGACCGGCGGCAGATCGCCCGCACGCTGCCCCGTGTAGCCGGTGGCCCGTACGGCGGCGATGAACCGGTCGGCCTGCGCGGTGCCCGTGTCGGGCGAGCTGCCGGTGTAGAAGTGGTAGGGCGCGACGGCCAGCCCCGCGGCCCTGGCCCCCTGGAGGTCGGAGGTGAGGTAGTCGTCGGTGACGTTCGTGCCCCGCGTCGCCTTGACCGTCGCGAACTCGACACCCGACGCCCGTACGGCCTTCCAGTCGATCGGCGCGCCGCCGGGGTGCTGGTACTTGGCCGTGTCCAGGCCGTCGATCGAGTAGCCCGCGGGCCGCGGCGGCGTGCAGTACGTGGTACGACTCGACCAATCCACCAACTTTGCCCAGGTGTTGGGGCCTACGACGCCGTCGGCACTGAGGCCGGCGCAGTGCTGGAGTTCGATGACCCGCGACTCGGTCCCGCCGCCGAAGCTGCCGTCGATGACCAGCGGTGCGTAATGGAACGGCTCCATGGCCAGGTTGAGACGGCACTGCACCTCCTTGACCTCGGTGCCTGTGGCCCCCTGACGCAGCGTCGGCCGCGTGGTGGTGTGGCCGCACACGGTCGATTGCGCCGTACTCGACGTGCCCAGCGTGGCGCAGGTGTGCGGCTGCGCGGCCCAAGTGTTCAGCGTCGCCCAGGTCTTGGGGCCGAGCACGCCGTCCACGTCCAGCCCGGCGCACCGCTGGAACTCCTTGACCCGCGTCTCCGTGCCGGGCCCGAAGGAGCCGTCCGCCGCGATGGGCGTGTACCGGCTCGGTTTGGTCGCCAGGTTGAGCTCGCACTGCGCCTCGAGCGCCGCGTCCCCCGTGGACCCCTGTTGCAGGGTCGGTTGCGCGCTCGTGTGCCCGCAGACCGCGACGGCGGTGGCCGCGGACCCCGCCGCCTGCCCCACCGCGGTCCCGCACAGGGGCAGGACCGCTGCTACGGCGAGGGTCAGACCCCGCAGAAGCGTCCTCTGTCCCATCTGGTGTTCCCCCTTTGTGAGTTGGCCGGGAGATCCCGGTGCCGGTCATGCTCGCAGCGGTCGCCCCGAAGCGGACCCCCTCATTCCCGGATTGGGACGCCGGGATGGTCAGCCGCCCGTGACCTGCGAAGACCGACCGTCGCTGGGACGGAGATGGGACGCCCACGGCGGTACCGGAACCGGACTGGGTCGAGCGTCGCGCCCCGGCACCCCGGCCGCGGGGGTCTACTTGCAGTCGGCCCAGAGACGGGCCAGGTCGGAGGGGATCTGTGGGATGGCGGCGCAGCCGCGCGGGTCACGCGGGAGTCCGTCGCCGGCCACGTAGGTCCACTGGCCGGCCGGGGCCTTGGTGAAGTACTTCTCCTGGCCGCCCGCGTCCTGCAGTTGGACCTGTTCGCCCGGTGTGGCGCCCGGGGTGGGTTCGAACCGGGTGGCCGCGTACGCGGTGTCGCCGCATGTGCCGTAGTAGAAGCTGCCCTTGGCCGGGGTGATGTGCTCCAGACCGTGCTGCGAACGGCGATAGGCCTGGGTGACGGCGTCTTTCACCGACTGCGGCACGACGAGGGACCGGCAAGAAGCGGCAGCGGTGCTCGGGGGAGTGGTGGTGGGCGCGCTCGGCGGAACCTGGGTGGCGCCGCCCTGCGTCGGACTTGCGGCCTGCGACGGGACCGCCGTCGTGCCGTCCGTCGTCGCCGACGCGGGAGGGGCGGTGCCGCGGGAGGGCCCCACGACGGCCAGCACGCCGCCTGCGATCGCGGACACCACGGCCACGGCGGCCAGGACGGTGGCGAACCGGCGGCGGCGCAGGAGCCGGTCGCCGCGGGCACGGACCGCCTCGGGGGCGCGCGGAGTGATTCGCGCGCCGAACTCGGCGTCACCGGCCTTGAGGTGGGCCTCGAACTCCTCAGTCACGGTGGGGCACCTCCTCGCCGGCCGAGCCGACGGCGCTGCTGCGGATGGCGGTCGTGTGCCGGCCGGGGACCGGTAGGGCGGCGTCCGCGCCCCCTGACGCGCCGGGTTCGGCCGTACCAGGGGGACCGGCGTCCCCGGCCGACTCCGTCAGGTACGGAGCCATGGCCCGCCGACCGCGCGAGAGCCACGCCTTGACCGTGCCGGGCCGGGCACCCGTCTCGTGCGCGATCTCGTCCACGGTCAGGCCGACCAGATGGTGCAGGACGATCGCCCGTCGTTGCGCAGTGGGGATGCGACGGAGGGCGGACACGATGGCCACGTAGTCGATGCCGATGGCGGGGACGTCCTCGTCCTGACCGCGGCGCCGGTGGGCGGCGAGGCGGTTGACCGCCTTGCGCCACACACTCACGCGCAGGCGGTGGGCCACGGTCCGCACCCACGCCTCGGGGTCGTCGTAGCAGGACACCTTTTGCCAGTTCTGCCAGGCGCGGGCGAAGGCCTCCTGGACGAGGTCCTCCGCTTCGCTGCGGCTCCCGGTCATCGCGTACATCTGGCTGGTCAGCCGCCGCACGCTGCCGGTGTAGAAGGCGTCGAAGTCGTCTGGGTCGCGCACAAGCCCCCCTTCGCTCCTCTCGGGCGAGGGCCTCGCCTGTGCCCTCTCACAAGCTGGTCACGCCCGAGCGCGAGGGAGGGTTGCAGCCGATTCCGCATCGGATGCGCAGGCGTTCGCAGGGGCGAGGGTTCCACGCCACACTTCCTGTGCCGTTGTACCTCGTGAAACCCAAGGCCTCTGCTCCGCCGGTCGTGCCGGTGTCACCGGCAGTGCGGTACGTGTGGCTGCCATTGGGACGGTGAACCGGTCGTCACGTACCAGTCGTTGATGTAACCGCTGTCGCTGTCGAAGTCGAGCGCGAACCAGTAGTGGTCGCCGTGGCCGTCCGCGTCGCCGTCGCCGGTCGTCCAGCAGGCCAGCATCATGGTGTTGCCGTTGTAGTAGCGGTGCCCGGTCGTACCCGATCCGTAGGACGGTCCGTTGTGGGAGGCCAGATAGGACCCGGACGAGATGCCGGTCACCGAGGCGCACCACACCGTCTGTCCGTCGTGGTCGCAGGCCCAGCCCGCGGCCGATGCCGGTGAGGCGGCCGTGCCCACCGCGGCCCCGGCCAGCGCGAGTACGCCGGCCACCGCGGCGGCGCCACGGCGCCGTGGTCCGGCCTTGCCGGGGTCGCCGGCCGAAGTGGTGGATCCACGTACGGCGGCCGCGGCCGCACGGGCCGCGAGCTTCTTGATCGACTGCATTGAGCTGCTCTCCCTCTGGGCAGGTCCATCGTGGCGGGATTTCGGTCGCCCGGACGCTGCTCCGGGACGAAGTACGGGGCGGCGAACGGTGGTTCGCCGCCCCTGCGTGGTCGAGGCGTCGTCAGCAGGTCGCCGATGCGGGCAGCCCGCCGTACTGGTCCCCCTTGAGATAGACCGCGCTGACGTAGCCCTCCGCCACGTGGCCGGAGATCGAGTACGTGGTGGACGGACCCGAGCGGACGTTGACGTGCCGGTGGTTCCTTCCCCGTTGTCGGATCGTGTTCGGTGGGTTCCGTGTGCTCGGTCAGTCCTGCTGACGGCCGGACGGCGGCGTGTCAGCAGGGTTGAGGGATGCCGTTGCCGATGTATTCGGTCAGCGGGTCCGTCTCGCTGTAGATATCGGTGTCCTTCATGTAGCCCCACTGGCCGTTGTCGGCCTCCGTGTACTCCCACCGGTAGGGGTGCGGACCGCCGACGTAGGCGCCGTGGTCGGTGCGGCATTCGAACCAGCTCGGGTTCGAGTACATCTTGCCCACCGGATGGCTGGTGTCGGGGGTGGCGTACACCGTGGCCCCCACGACGTTGTTGCAGTACATGTGCATGCCGTTACTGCCCCACCAGCACGGATTGGCCGCCTGCGCGGTGCCGGTGAGGAAGGTGCCCAGCGCGGCCAGGGACAGGCCGGTGGTGAGGAGCGCCGAGATCTTGCGCGCGGGTGTCCTCATGGTGATCCCCCTGATGACGATGTCGGTTCGGTCCTGCCGCGCCGCGCGGTGGGCAGACGCGGTGCGAAGCCGCCTCCGGCGTGAGCTTCGAGCGAGTGGAGACCGATGGTCGCGGCTCAGCCTGCACGAGACGCTCAACTCGCGCACGGCGGTTCGGACTCAACCGAAAGACCGGCCTGTCACGCGCGAGGGACTTGACATGGAACGGGTCCTGGACCGGGGTGGGGGTCCTCACGGAAGGGCGTCGACTCCGGCCGTGCTGGGCTGACTTGGGCACCGGGCCCGCCCGCCGGTGCCACGCTCGAGGACTGCCCGGCCGAGAGGGGTCGGCATGTGCCACACGGTGTTGGCCGTACGGTGGCTGACGACGAAGCCCGCCCGCCGCAGCACGGAGGCATGTTCGCTCGCCGAGGCGGGCGAAATACGAAGGCGCCGGACGAGGTCCGTGCCCGTGACACCCTCGGCACCCGCGATCTCCCCCAGAACGGCGGCGCGCGTGGCACCGAGCAGATGGGCCAGGGAATCGCCGTTGGACGCCTCCGGCACGTCCGCGAGCCGCTGAAGGCCCCGGTTGGCCGGGTACACCAGCACAGGATCAAGGCCGGAGTCGTGCAGCGCGATGGGACGCGCCCAGCAGAAGTACGAGGGCACGAGCAGCAACCCCCGGCCGCCGAGGTGTAGTTCCCTGCGGACGGGATAGGCCACCGAGAGCACCGGCGCCTCCCAGCGGATCTGCGGATGCAGCCCACTCAGCATCCGCTCCACGCCTCCGTCGAGCAGGTCCGCCGCGCGTGCCGCACGCTCGGCCGCGACCACCCCGCGTATGTGGTCCCACGCCGGAGCCAGAGCACGCTGGTGGTACCGGAGCATCGCGCTGCCCACGCGTCGCAGGGCCGTGGTGTCACCGCCGGCCAGTGGCCGCATCCAGCCTGCCGGGGCGCGCTGGGCCGCCAGCAGCGTGAGCTCCGTGCGCAACCGGCCCCGGGGCGTGCTCTGCACGGCGTCCACGACGGACTCGATATCGTTGTCGGCCGCCGGAGTCAGGAAGTCCGGCGAATAGCCCCTCGGCGGGGCGAGGCGCAGCAGCAGCCTCGCGGAGGGGTCGAGCGTGCTCCGCGTCCTGGCGCGCCACGGGCCGAAGACGCCGTGGTCGGCCGGCCCGCGCAGGGCGTGCAGACTCAGCAGCATCTCCCAGGCCGGTCTCGGCCCGGCGGCCAATCGGACGCGCCCGATGTCCTCGCCCGCGAAGTGAATTCGCAGCACCGTTACTCCCCCGAAGAACAAGCGGTCTCGGGAGATGACGCGAGCGGCGGCGGCTTGGTTCATCACCTGCGGGGAGTGGCTTGAACTCGCGGGTCCGCATGAGGGTGAGGAGGCGCGGCACACGCCACCGCCCGGTCGGTGCGTAGGTGAATGTTTCGGCCGGGCGGGGGGGCCGGTCCCGGACGCTTGTCGCCGGGCGTCAGCGGCAGCGCACCGGCAGGTGCAGGGGGCCCCGGATGAGCATGCCGCCCCGCCAGGTCAGCGCGGCCGGGTGGACGTCGAGTGCGAGATCCGGGCACCGGTCGAGAAGGGCCCCGATCGCGACGCGCGCTTCCAGGCGCGCCAGCGGAGCCCCCAGGCAGTAGTGGATGCCGTGGCCGAAGGCGACATGCCCGCGGGCCGACCGGCGGATGTCGAAGCGATCCGGGTCCGGGAAGCGGGCCGGATCGCGGTCCGCGTCGGCGAGGGTGGCCAGGACGAGTTGTCCGTCACCGGGGATGGTGGTGCCGGCGATGTCGACGGGCTCCGTGGTGAAGCGGTACGTCGGCGTCTCGACCGGCCCGTCGTAGCGGAGCATCTCCTCGACCGCGTTCTCCATCAGGGAGGGGTCGGCGCGGAGCATGGCCAGCTGGTCCGGATGGGTCAGCAGCGCGAGCACGCCGTTCGAGATGAGATTCACGGTGGTCTCGAAACCGGCCACCATCAACAGCCAGACGGTGCCGTTCAGTTCGTCGGCGGTGAGGCGGTCGCCCTCCTCGTCCGACGCGCGGATCAGTGCGCTGAGCAGGTCGTCACCCGGGTTCCGCTTCTTGTCCGCCAGCAGTTGGCCGATGAGGCGCGATGCCGTGGCTGCCCCTTCGCGCTGCTCGGCGGGGTCGGGTGAGGTCAGTGCGGTGTTCGATGCCGCCGCGAAGTCGTTGCGGTCCAACGCCGGCACTCCGATGAGTTCGCAGATCACCGACATGGGCAGCGGGTACGACAGGGCGGCCACCAGGTCGGCCCTGCCGTTCGAGGTGGCCAGCATGTCGTCCAGCAGTCGGTCGGTGATCCGGCGCACCCAGGGCTCCAGGTCCTGCACCCGACGTGGCGTGAACTCCTTGGCGACCAGCTTGCGCAGCCGGGTGTGGTGCGGCGGGTCGGACGAGAGCATGTGCCGGCCCGCGGCGACCGTGGTCATGCCCAGGGCAGGCGAGGCCTTGTCCCAGTCCTTGGACAGGCGCGGATCGGCCAGGGCCGCCCGCGCGGCCTCGTACCCGACGACCAGCCATCCTTCCGCCCCTCCGGGCATCCGGATCCGGTGGACCGGACCGCGGGACCGCAGCCGCGCGTAGACGGGGTACGGGTCGCGGGTGAAGTCCTCTCCCAGGGACGCGAGGTCGATCGGGGTGGGCGCGGTGTACGTGGTGTCCGCCTGCGTCATTCACATGCCTCTGTGCTGGTCGCCAGGGTTGCCGGTCGCCGGCCTCCCGGCTGCCGGTGTACGTCCCGACAGCGGGGTGCCACGTCCATCCTGGCCCGCCACCGACTGTGCGAACAAGGTCGGTTGACGCCACGTCGGCCCGCCGCCCCCGGGTCAGGGAAGCACGACGATCTTGCGCCCCTGACCGGCCGCGAACTGCTCCAGCGCCTGGGGGTAGTGGGCCAGGGGCAGACGGTGGCTGATGAAGATCTGCGGATCGAGCACGCCGGCGGCGAAGAGTTCGGCCGCGCGCTCGTAGCTGTGTAGTACCGCCATGGAACCGGTGATGGTGATCTCCTGGTTGTAGATCCGGTACGGCGAGACGGTGGCCGTCGTCGCGTAGTCGGAGACCCCGAACTGCAGGAAGGTTCCGGCCTTGGCGACGCGGTCCAGGCCGTCCTGGATGGCGGCGGCGTTTCCGGTCGCGTCGACGACCACCTCCCAGCCGTGCGGGCGTCCCAACTCGTCGGCGGAGACGGCCGCTTGGGAGCAGCCCAGTTTCTCGGCCGTGGCCAGCCGCTCGGGATTGATGTCGACGACGTCCACCGAGGCGGCGCCCGTGCGCTTGGCGAGCTCCAGCATCATCAGGCCCATCGTCCCGCTGCCGTAGATCAGCACATGCGAACCGAGCCTGCTGCTGAGCACGTCGTAGCCGCGCACGGCGCAGGACAGCGGCTCGATCAGCGCCGCGTCCTGGACGTCCACGTGCTCGGGCAGCCGTACGCAGTTGGCGACGGGTGCCACGGCGTACTCGGCGGCGCCGCCGGCCACGGTGACGCCGATCGCCTGCCAGCGGTCGCAGAGGTTGTTGCGGCCGACCCGGCAGTAGTGGCACTCGTTGCAGTACAGCGAGGGATCGACGGCGACCCGGTCGCCGAGGGCGAGTTCGGTGACCTCGCTGCCGAGACCGACCACTTCGCCGGCGAACTCGTGGCCCGGGACGACGGGGAGGGTGGGTGCGAACTCGCCCTGGAGGATGTGCAGATCGGTCCCGCACAGCCCGCACGCCGCCACGTCGACGACGACCTCGCGCGGCCCGGGGGTGGGGTCGGGGACCGTGGTGACGGTGACCTTGCCGGGGGCTTCGATGACGGCGGCTTTCACTTGACTGCTCCTAGGGACAGGCCGCGGACGAGTTTGTCCTGGGCGGCGAAACCGGCGATGAGGACCGGCAGGGACACCAGCGTGGCGGCGGCACACAGCCGGGCGAGGAAGAGCCCTTCACTGGTGATGAAGCCGACCAGGAAGACGGGTGCGGTGGAGGCGTTGGTCGCGGTGAGGTTGACCGCGAACATGAACTCGTTCCAGCTGAAGATGAAGCAGATCAGTGAGGTGGCGGAGAGGCCCGGCATGGCGACGGGCGCGACGATCCGCCACAGCACGGTGAGCAGGTTGGCGCCGTCGACCTCGGCCGCCTCGAGGATCTCCTTGGGGACCTCGGCGAGGAAGGAGCGCATCATCCACACCGCGATCGGGAGGTTCATGGCGGTGTAGAGGACGATCAGCGTCCACACGTTGTCCAGCATCCCGGCGTCCTTGACGATCAGGTACACGGGCAGCAGGGCCGCGATGGCGGGCAGGAACTTCGTGGACAGGAAGAAGAACATCACGTCGGTCCACTTCTTGACCGGCTTGATGGACAGCGCGTAGGCCGTCGGCACCGCGAGGGCGAGCACCAGCAGGGTCGAAATGACGCTGGCCATCGCCGAGTTGAGGAGGAACGGGGTGATGTCCCGGCTGAACAGCAGCTTGTACTGGTCGAAGGTGACGGGGGCGAGGAGGCTGGGCGGGTTGGTGGCCGCGTCCGCCTCCTGGTGGAAGGAGGTGAGCACCATCCAGGCAACCGGAGCGAAGAACGCCAGGGTGGCGAGCCAGGCGACGAAGGTCCACAGCGGGGACAGCCTCGGCGCGTCGCCGTGGTCGCCGCGGCGGCGGACGAGCTTCCTGAGCCTCGCCCCGGGAGCGGCGGGCGCCGCGTGAGCGGTCATCGGGACACCTCCTCCCGGAACAGCGACGCGATGGTGCGCAGCGCGAAGGTCGCGATCACGATCGAGCCGAGGACGACGACGACGCCGGCGGCGGCCGCCTGGCCGTACTCGTACTTGCGGAACATGGTCAGATAGATCTCGTAGGGCAGGTTGGTCGTCTGCGAGCCGGGGCCGCCCTGGGTGATGGTGTAGACGGCGTCGAAGGTCTGCACGACGTAGATCGTGCCGAGCAGGACGCCCAGCTCGATGTACTGGCGCAGGTGCGGGAGCGTGATGTGCCGGAACGTCTGCGTCGCCGAGGCCCCGTCCATCCGGGCCGCCTCCAGCACGTCACCGGGCTGCGCCTGAAGACCCGCGAGCAGGATCAGCATCATGAACGGCGTCCACTGCCACACCAGAGAGATGACGACCGCGGGCATGGGGTACGACGAAACCCAGTCCACCGTGGGGCCGTTGGCGGCGCCGAACAGGCGCCATACGGCGTTGAGGGTGCCGTTCAGCAGGCCGTAGTCGGGGTTGTAGATGGCGTGTTTCCACAGCAGCGCCGCCGCGACCGGCATGACGAGGAAGGGCGCGATGAGCATCGTCCGCGCCAGACCTCGGCCGGCGAACCTGCGGTCGAGCAGCATGGCCAGCCCCAGGCCGAGGACCACGCTGATGATGACCACGGACGCGGTGAGCACGACGGTGTTGAGGACCGCCGTACGCAGCCGCTCGTCGGTGAAGACGAACCTGAAGTTGGACAGGCCGACGAAGTGCCTCTCGCCCGGCTTGAGGATGTTCCACTGGAGGGTGGAGATCACCAGCGTGGCCACGAAGGGCAGTTGGGTGACGACGATGGTGAAGACCAGGGCCGGCAGCAGCGGGAGACGGCGCTTCCATGAGCCGGCGGCCGTGGAGGTGCGCGATCTGCTGGGGGATGGTGCTGTCTTGGGTGGGGCGGTGAGCGTGGTCATGGCTGGTTCCTCTGCCGGTGACGGCCGGGGTGGGGAAGGCGGCGCCCGGCCGGCGCGGGGGCCGGCCAGGCGATGAAGGTCACTTCTGGTAGTTCTTGGCGACGTTCTCCGCGAGCTTCTGGCCGTCGCTCAGTGCCTTGTCCACGCCGGTCTTGCCGGCGATGGCGGCGGAGATCTCCTGGGTGACCTTGGTGCCGAGATCCTGGAACTCGGGGATGGCCACGTACTGGACGCCGACGGTCGGCCGGGGCTGGACGCCCGGGTTGGCCGGGTCGGCCGCCTCGATGGACTTCAGGGTGAGGTCGCCGAAGGAGGCGGCGGCCTTCTGGTACTGCGGGATGGCGTACGTGCTCGCCCGCTTGCCCGACGGCACGCGCGCCCAGCCGAGCTTCTCGCCGACGAGCTTCTCGTACTTCTTGCTGGACGCCCACAGCATGAACTTCGAGGCGGCGTCGGCGTTCTTGGTGGTCTTGGGCATGGCCCAGGCCCAACTCCACAGCCAGCCGCTGCTCCTGGTCTCGGCGGTCGGGGCGTAGGCGTAGCCGACGTGACCGGCGATCTTGCTGGCGCTGGGGTCCTCCAGAGATCCGGCGGCGCTGGTCGCGTCGTACCACATCGCGACCTTCTTCTGGCTCATGGCGTTCAGGCACTCGGTGAAGCCGGACTGTGCCGCCCCCGCCTCACCGTGCTTCTTGACCAGGTCGACGTAGAAGTTCGTCGCCTTCTTGAACGCGGGGCTGCTGACCTCGGCCTTCCAGTCCTTGGTGAACCAGGTGCCGCCGAAGGTGTTGACCACCGTGGTCAGCGGCGCACCCAGTTCGCCCCAACCGGCAAGTCCGCGCAGGCAGATGCCCCGCATGCCGGGTTCGGCGCCGTCGACCTTGGCCGCGATGTCGGCGATCTGCTGCCAGGTCGGGTGCTCGGGCACCGTGACGCCCTTCGCCTTCATGACGTCCTTGTTGTACATGAGGAAGGACGACTCGCCGTAGAACGGCAGGGCGTAGAGCTTGCCGTCTGAGCCGGACAGCGACGTGACGATCGGCTTGAGCAGGTCGGCCTTGTCGAAGCTCGCGTCCTTGTCGGCGTAGGAGCCGAGTTCGTGCAGCCAGCCGTTCTTGGTCCAGATGGGCACCTCGTAGGCGCCGATGGTCGCGACGTCGTACTGGCCGGCCTGGGTGGCGATGTCCTGGGTGACCTTGTCGCGCAGCTCGTTCTCGGGCAGAACCGTGAAGTTGACCTTGATGCCGGTGTCCTTGGTGAAGGTGCTCTTGGTCAGCTTCTGGATGTCCTCCATCTGCGGGTTGCCGACCATCAGCACGTTGATGCTCTTGCCGCCGCCACCGGAGCTCGAGGAACCTCCCGCCCCGCTGCAGGCGACCAGCAGGGAGCCCGCGGCCGTGGCTGTGGCGAGGACGTGGACCATTCTCCGTGTACGCATGACTGACTCCAGGGTGTTCGAGGGCATGGGGAACCAGGCCCCGGCCTTGCGGGATGGGTGCATGGGGGGATGGACTGCGGCTCAGGCCTGGATGACCTGGGGGCCGAGCAGTGCGTAGCGGCGGGCCTCGGAACTGTGCAGTCCCGTGTCGGTGACGACGGCCTCGAAGTCCGTGACCTGCGCGAAGCGGCAGAAGCTCACGGCACCGAACTTGGTGTGGACGCCGGAGAACACCCGGCGTTTGGCGACGCGCATGACCTCGGCCTTGAGTGCGCCGACCGCGGGGTCGGGGGTGGTGAGGCCGTACTCGCGGGAGATGCCGTTCGCGCCGACGTACGCCAGGTCGATGGCGAAGCCGGACAGCATGCGGGTGGCCCAGTGGTCGACTGTGGCGAGGGTCCCGCCACGCACCCGGCCGCCGAGCAGCAGCACGTTGATGTTCTCCGCCGACGACAGGGCGCCCGCGGTGGACAGGGAGGAGGTGACCACGGTCAGTGGCCGGTCGCGGGGGAGGGCGGCGGCGATGAGCTGGGGGGTGTAGCCCTCGTCGATGTAGACGGTTTCCGCGTCGCCGAGGAGCTCGGCCGCGGCGGACGCGATCCGGGCCTTCTCGGGGACGTGCAGGGTGGTCCGGATCGCGAGCGTGGTCTCGAAGCCGGCGCTCTCCACGGGGTGGGCGCCGCCGTGCGTGCGCCGGACCAGGCCGTGCCGCTCCAGCAGGTTCAGATCTCGCCGTACGGTCTCCTTGGAGACGTCGAGGTCGGTGGCGAGCTTCACGACGTCGACCGATCCGTCACGGCGTGCCGTCTCCAGGATCCCGCGTCTTCGTTCATCGGCGTCCACGGCGACACCTCCGTTTCACGACTCCGTCATGGGTGCCCGAGTGGGCGGTGTTCCGGAGCCCGGCCCGGTCGGGCTCTGGTGGCCAAATTTGTACAAGCGGATCGCGCCTACTGACCAGGCTCGTCGTAGCGAAGTCGGTGACCGAATATGCCCGTTTTCCGGGACGCATGGCGCTGGTCGACGGGGTGGAGGGCCCGGGGCGCGGGAGGCCGAAGCCTGTTCGGTGGCTGAGTCGTGCCCGCTCGGTGCCCGTTTCCGGGTGGATCAGGACGACGGCCGCACATGTGTCGACCGTCAGCGGCCTGACGGCCCCGAGCGTCGTCTTGCAGGGAACCGCCGCTAGTACTGGGAACCGCCGTCCGGCGCGGGTTCGTCGCCCGGGTGCCAGGAGAGCAGCCGGACGTTGCCCACGGTGCGGACGTGGCGGCGTGCGGCGGCAGCGGCCTGGCGTCCGTTCCCGGCGCGGATCGCGTCGGCTATCCGCTGGTGCTGTGCGAGAGAGCGCGGCGGCCTGCCGGGCTGGCGCAGGGACTCGGCGCGCGTCTCGGCGATCTGCGGTGCCAACTGCCGGTAGAACTCGATGAGAACGGGGTTGTGCGACGCCCCGGCGACGGCCGCGTGGAAGTCCCGGTCCGCCTCGCAGCCGAGGTCGCCGGCCCGGATGGCGGCCCGCATGGCGTCCAGTGCCGCGTCCATCGCGGCGAGATCGTCCTCCGTACGCCGGACCGCGGCGAGTTCGGCCATCTTCGTCTCGATCGCCTCCCGGGCGTCGAGGACGTCGGGGAGCCGCTGGCGCCGGTCGAGCAGAGCGGCGACGGGCTCGGCCGGCAGATCCCTGCGGCGCAGATAGGTCCCGCCGCCGTGACGGATCTCGACCACACCCTGGACTTCCAGCACGACGGTGGCCTGTTTGACGGAGTTGCGGCTGACGCCGAGCCGCTCTGCCAGCTCACGCTCGGCGGGCAGCCGGTCGCCCGGCTGGAGGGCGGCTTCCTCGATGTAGGCGTGGAGGCGCTCGACCAGCTGCTCGTACAGCCGTGGACGGCCGATCGGTCGTAGAGCTTCGCTCATCCCCCGCGCCCCCTCTTGACACCCCTCCTGGAGGCTAGCACTCTCTCCGAAACTCGTTCAGTGGGTCAGTGGTTCAACCACTTTTGGGAGTCGTCATGACCACCAGGCACGCCCCCGCAACCGTCCCCGAAGCGACACTCGGACATCGACGCCGCGCAGTGATCGCCAGCACGGTGGGCACCGCCATCGAGTGGTACGACTTCTTCCTCTACGGAACCGCCGCAGCGCTGGTGTTCCCGCACGTGTTCTTCCCCGGCCACGCCACGTACACCGGGGTCCTCGCGTCCTTCGCCACGCAATTCGTGGGCTTCGCGGCCCGGCCGCTCGGGGCCGCGATCTTCGGGCACATCGGAGACCGGGTCGGGCGCAAGTCCACATTGGTGACCACCCTCCTCCTGATGGGCGCGAGCACCTTCCTCATCGGCTGCCTGCCCGGCTACGCATCGCTGGGACTCGCCGCCCCGGTGCTTCTCGTTCTGCTGCGCATCGTTCAGGGCATCGGCGTGGGCGGGGAGTGGGGTGGCTCGGTCCTGCTGTCGATGGAGTGGGGCTCCCCGAAACGGCGCGGGTTGATGGCAAGCTGGCCGCAACTCGGCGTGCCGTTGGGACTCTTGGCCTCGACCGGCATGGTCAAGCTGATGAACTCGGTCGCGGGCGGAGGGTTCGACAGCTGGGGCTGGCGTGTGCCCTTCCTCGCCAGCGCGGTGCTGATCGGCATCGGCCTGTACGTACGGCTGCGGGTGCTGGAGAGCCCGGCCTTCACCGAGGTGAAGCAGGAGCGGGTGGTGGTCCGTCAGCCCGTCTGGAGCGTGCTGCGCCATCAGCCTCGCGCCGTGCTGACCTCCGCCTTCGTCCGCATGTCGGAGCAGGCGCCCTTCTACCTCTTCATCACCTTCGTGCTCACCTACGGCACGGAGGAAGTCGGCCTCCCCAAGGGCGAGTTGCTGAACGACACACTGGTTGCGGCGGCCGTCGGCCTGATCAGCGTCCCGCTGTTCGGCCACCTCTCGGACCGTTTCGGACGGCGGCTCGTCTACGGCATCGGGATCTGCTGCGTCGGTCTGTTCGCGTTCCCCTACTTCGCCCTGCTCGACACGGGAAGTTCGGGGCTCGCCCTGCTGGCCATCGTGCTCTCCCTCGTCTTCCACGACATCCAGTACGGGCCCCAGGCCGCGCTGATCGCCGAAGGGTTCGGGACGAACGTGCGCTACAGCGGTGCGGGGCTCGGCTATCAGCTCGCCTCGGTCATCGCGGGCGGACCGGCCCCGCTCATCGCCGCGGCGATCCTCCAGCACACCGGGTCCAGCACCTACATCAGCTGGTACATCATCGGCTGCGCGGTCGTCGCCATGGCCGCGCTCCTGCTCATGCCACGCCGGGCACCCCAGATCACCATCCCGCACGCGACGCTCGCGACCCATGATTCCGCCCGGGAAGGGCATGCGGTTTCGGGTGATTGAGGGGGCGCCGAATGGCGGAGCCACTCGGAGTCGCCCGGTGTCACGTGGTGGACAGGGAATCTGGTTCAGATGTGGCCGGTGCCGTTGGCCCGGACCGACTGCCGGTAGGCGAGGGGAGACCGGTGCACCCGTCGTGCGAAGTGCTGGCGGAGGGCGACGGCCGTGCCGAACCCGCAGTGCCGCGCGATCTGGTCGACCGACATCGTGGTCGTCTCGAGCAACTCCTGTGCGTGGCGGATGCGTAGCCGCAGCCGCCACTGCATGGGTGTGGTGCCGGCCTGCTGGCGGAAGCGCCGGTTGAGGGTTCGCGGGCTGACACCGGCGTGCGTGGCGATGTCGGCGAGGGTCAGTGGTTCGCCGAGGTTCTCGCGCAGCCACCGCATGGTCGGTTCGAGGGAGTCGCCGCTGGGGTGCGGCGCCTTGTGCACCACGAGCTGAGCCTGCGCCGCATCACGCTGCGGTGTGGCCACGAAGTGCCGGGCGACGTCATCGGCGACCGCCGATCCGAAGTCCTGGCGGATCAGGTGGAGGCAGACGTCCAGGCCGGTGGCCGCGCCCGCCGCGGTGACCAGTCGGCCGTCCTGGACGTACAGCACGTCTGAAACGACCGTCACCGACGGGAAGTTCATCGCGAAGGCATCAAGGTCCGTCCAGTGGCATGTGGCGCGCCGGCCGTTCAGAAGTCCCGTTCGCGCGAGCAGGAACGCACCACTGCAGATGGCCGCGATGCGTGCGCCCCGCTCGTACGCCGCCATCACGACGCGCATCACCTCGGTCGGTTCGGCCTCGGGCGTGGGCATGCCGGGCAGGACGACAGTGTCGGCCTCCACGGCCTCGGCAAGGTCGTACAGCGGGGAAAGACGGAACAGGTCCGTTCCGCCCACGCCCGTCACCATGAGATCGGGCTGCTCGCCGCAGACCTTGACCTCGTACAACGGATGACCGAGGAGCGCCCCGGGCGGCTTGTCCATCGAGTGCGCCGTGCCGAACACCTGACCCGGCACCACGAGATCGAATCCGGCAACTCGATCGGCGGCTATCACGGCAACCCGGTGCATGACGACAAACTATCGAAAGAAGGCACGCGGTCGGCTGTCCGGGCCGGGTGAGAATCGTCCAGGATCGAGGCGTGCCGCCGGCCGTTGCGCGGCGAACGGCCGGCAGGAGACCGATCCGACACGGAGAGGGAGTTCACCGTGCGTAAGATCATCAATTCGACCTACGTCACTCTCGACGGCGTTATCCAGAATCCCCAGAACTGGCCGTCGACGGGCGGTTTCGGGGACAAGGGGAATGACCTCCAGCTGAAGCTGCTGGAGGACTGCGACGCCGTGCTGATGGGCCGCCATACGTACGACAGTTTCGCCGCCGTATGGCCCGGCCTGGCCGGCATCCCCATCGGCGACCGGATGAACGCTCTTCCGAAATACGTCGTCTCGACAACGCTCGCCGACCCGGCGTGGAACAACACGACCGTCATCGATCACGACCCGATCGCCGCCGTGGCCGATCTGAAGCAGCAACCCGGTGCCCACATCGCGCAGTACGGATTCGGTCAGCTCGCTCACGAGCTCATGGCCAACGGGCTGCTGGACGAGTTGCGCCTGTGGGTGCACCCGTTCATTCTCGGCACCGGCACGGGAACCGATCTCCTCTTCCGGGCGGGATCCAGCGCCATGTTCGACCTCGTCGACACGATCCAGCTCGACAGCGGCATCGTCATGCTCACCTACCGCGTCTCAGCTCGCTGAGGGGGCCGATGCATCGTGGACACCGAGCTGCTTGTCAAGCGTCTGAACCTGCCCGCGGGGTGGGTCGCCCCGATCGAGCTGACCTACGACGACATCCGGGCCGCCGCACTGACCCGTGAACACCTCGACGACGACGTCCGGGGGATCAACGCCAGCCTCGACCTCATCCGCCGGACGCGAGGTGGATCCTGGCCCGTCGAACCGGTCACCGCCGACTTCAACTTCGTCGACCTGGTCTGGCACGAATGCGAGTTCCGCGAGGGCGAGTCGTTCGCCTATGCCGTGTACGAGTCCGGCGGCGGCTATCTCGGCTGCTGCTACCTGTATCCGATGGGCCGGCGAACCCGACTCACCGAGGACAAGCTGGAATTCGACGTCGATGTGAGCTGGTGGGTGACCCCTGACGCCTACGAGCGCGGTTACTACGTCACCCTTTACAGGGCGCTCCGCCAGTGGACGGCCGGCGCCTTCCCGTTCGGCAAGGCGTATTACTCCAACAAGGAGATTCCGGCCGGCGCCTGACGTCGCACACCCCGGACGGACACCTCATCGGACAAGGACATCCACATGCACGACATGGAGCAGCGCCGCCATGCGACGATGCCGTACCGACGCTGCGGCCGCAGCGGGCTGAAACTGCCCGCCATCTCATTCGGCCTGTGGCACAACTTCGGCGAAGACGGCAATCGCGAGCGCGGCCGCGCAATGATCCGCTGCGCATTCGACGCCGGAGTCACCCACTTCGACATCGCCAACAACTACGGTCCGCCGCCGGGTGCGGCGGAGGAATTCTTCGGCCGTGTTCTCGGCACCGATCTGCGGGGCCACCGTGACGAACTCGTCGTCTCCACCAAAGCCGGATGGGACATGTGGCCCGGTCCGTACGGAGATCACGGGTCGAGGAAACACCTGCACGCCTCGCTCGATCAATCGTTGGCCAGACTGGGCGTGGACTACGTCGACATCTACTATCACCACCGCCCCGATCCCGAGACCCCCCTCGACGAGACGATGGGTGCGCTGGCCGATGCCGTACACCAGGGCAAGGCTCTCCACGTCGGGATCTCGTCCTACGACGGCCCCTCCACCGTGGAGGCGGCCAAGATCCTCCGCGGCATGAACGTGCCTCTGCTGGTCCACCAGGCCCACTACTCGATGCTGGCCAGGACGATCGAGAGGGGTCTGCTGGACACGCTCGGGGGAGAGGGCATCGGTTGCATCGCCTTCGCGCCGCTGTCGATGGGCCTGCTGACGGACCGGTATCTGGACGGGACGGTGCCTGTGGGCTCTCGCGCGGAGAAGGCGGAGGTCCTGTCCGCGGACGATCTCACAAATGACCTCCTCGCCAAGCTCCGAGCCCTTGCCCGGATCGCGGAGCGGCGACGCCAGAGCCTCGCCCAGATGTCCCTGGCCTGGGCCTTGCGGGACGAACGTGTCACGTCCGTGGTCACCGGCGCCAGCTCGGTGGAGCAGCTCGCGACGAACCTCGGAACTCTCGACAAGCTGGAGTTCTCCTCGGCGGAACTCGACGAGATCGACGCGGTGTTGATGGCCTCGTAGCCGCATCTGGGGAAGAGGTCGGTGCTCGCCGGAGCGGGGCCGGCCAGGTCGCCCGTGCCCCGCTCCGGACGGGTGGGTCAGCGCAGTCCGGCGAAGAGATCGTTCTCGGGTACGGCAGCGCCGGTGGCGCCCTGGACCCGTTGGAAGGTCTCCACGCCCATCAACTCGCCGAACCTCTCCTTGCCCATCTTGAGGAAGAAGATGTTCTCGCCCTGGCTGGCGTGCGCGGCCAGCGCGTCGAACTTCTGGCCACTGAACGCGGTGGTGTCCACCCACGTGGTGATCTCGTCGTCAGGGAGGCCGATCTCGGCCATCGCGGCGGCCTCCGCAGGATCGGGCTCCGGCATGTCCGGGGCGAACTCGCGCATGATCTCGCCGAACCGCTTGATCCCCGAGCGGGGCATCGTCGTCCAGTACACCTTCGGGGTCAGCGTGGTCATCTCCAGCGCCGCCATCGTGATGCGATGGGCCTGGATGTGGTCGGGATGGCCGTAGAAACCGTTCTCGTCGTAGGTGACGACCACATCCGGTTGATAGTGCCGCATGAGCTCCGCGAGCCGGGCGGCGCCCTCCTCCACGGGGGTCTGCCAGAAGGATCCGGGAGCGTCGTTGCTCGGCCAGCCCATCATCCCGGAATCGGCATAGTCCAGCATCTCCAGATCGCTGATCTTCAGCACGCCGCAACTCGCCTCGAGTTCCTGCCGACGCATCAGGGCGACGGCCTCCGGATCGTGCCCGGGATCGCCCGGCTTGGCACCCCCCGGTCCGTCACCGCACGCACCGTCGGTACACGTCACGAGAACCGTGCGGACGCCTTCTGCCGCGTACCGCGCGAGGACTCCTCCGGTTCCGGTCGCCTCGTCGTCGGGGTGGGCGTGCACAGCCATGAGCGTCAAGGGTCGATCAGTCATGAAAAAAGTCCTCCTGCGTATATACGTCCTGGTCCGAGCATGCCTCGGACGTCCGCGATCCCGGGACCCGGTTCCGCCGGGCGCACGACCTTGTGGTCTCCGTGATCCCGGCCCAGCCGGCGCACCGGTCCCTCCGTCGATGCAACAGTGCCCGCCGGACCGCCTGTTCCCGGTGCGGCCACGAGATCCTTCATGGGCCGGCGTTTCCACCCGAACGAGCAGCAGCCGCTGGTGGACGGCGGGGGTACGACCTCGGACGACGGCGGTCGTGTCGGTCGTGCCGGCAACCGGACTCGGTCATCCCGCCGGCGGAGGCCCTCCGACCGCGCCCCAGGCCACGAGCTTGCGCCCGTCGCACGCGGCCGCGCGCCGAAGGACCTCCACGTACTGCCTGCCGCCCATGCTGCGGACAAGCCGGTCCTCACACTCGTCCCGCAGCGACGCCATCTCGGGTGTCCCGCGCTGCGGATGGCCGACGGTCTCCCAGAAGCGGGCCGCCGCCCCCAGGGCGTAGGCCGCGGCCGGCTCCTCTCCCGAATCGGCCAGGGCGATGGCGAGGACGTCCATGACCATGGCGATTCCGAAGGCGTCCCCGATGTGCTGCTTGCCTTCCAGGGCTGCACGCGCGTGTAGTACGGCGTCCTGGGTGCGCCGCTCCAGCAAGGCGATGAGAGCCAGCTGGTGCTCGGCGTAGGAGCGTGTCCAGTGCTCCTCCGACGCCTGGCAGACGTCGCGGAGATCGAGTGCCTCGTGCCGGGCCTCCTCCAGCTGTCCGCACCCGGTGAGGGCGAAGACGTGGACGAGGCGGCACAGGACCGTCGCGGCGGTGAGTCGACCGGGCCGGGACACCGCGGAGTGGAGTGTCTTCGACTCGACGACGGACGCCGCCGCAAGAGGGCGGCCCTGGAGGAGGTGGAGCAGGCCGTCCAGGTAGGCGGCCCGTCCCTGGTCTTCCACGTCGAGGGCGGCTGCCGCGGCGCGGCGGCAGTCGGCGGCCCTCAGCTGTGCCGCGTCGTGCTCGCCCTGCAAGGTCAGGGCGAGTCCCAGGCACCACATGCCGTGACTCCAGATCCTGTCCCGTGTGGTCTCGGGTGCGAGGGCGGTCGCCTGCTCCAGGTAGCGGCGGGCCTCGTACAGATAACCGGAGCAGACCCAGAAGAAGGTGACGTTGCTGATCATCTCCAGGGCGGCGGCCGGGTCGGTCGCCAGGAGGTAGTCCGCCGCCATTCTGATGTCCGCGTGCAGGAAGTCGATCCGCCGGTACCAGCCTCGCTGGGCGGGACCGAACCATTCGTGGTGGGCCTGCCGGGTCTGCGCCAGGACGTGTTCCGCGTGACGGTGGGCCATCTCCCGCACGGCGCCGAGCTCGGTCAGCCACATCCTGCCGTAGTCGCGTAAGGCATCCAGCATCCGGTACGTTCCGTGCCTCTCGATGACGACTGACTTGTCGCACAGCGACGCCAGGGTCCGCTGGACACGGAGCGGTGAGAGCGGGCCGCCGCCGGCCACCTGCCCATCGGTCTGGCCGTCGAAGGAGGCGGGCAGGAAGGAGAGCCGTGCCCACAGAAGCCTCTCCAAGGGGGTGCACAGCTCGTGGCTCCAGCCGATGGCGGTCCGCATGGCCGCGTGCCGGCGCGGCGTCGTGTGCTCCACGGCCGGAGGAAGGTCCACCGCCGATCGCGCGCCCGCGCAGAGCTCCGCGAGCGACATGCTCCGTAACTGCGCGGCGGCCAGCTCGAGTGCCAGCGGCAGCCGTTCCAGCTGATCGCACAGGTCCGCGGCCATCCGCTGATCGCCGTCGTCCTTGAGCGGCCTGCCGGCCGACGCGGCACGGTCGGCGAACAGGGCGACCGCCTCCTGCACCGACGCTAGGGCCTGGATCTCCACGACCGCCTCCTTGCTCACGTGCAGCGGCTGCCTGCTGGTGGCAAGAATCCGCAGATGCGGGCAGGCCGTGAGGAGCCGGCCGACCAGGCTGCGGCACTCGGTGAGCAGGTGCTCGCACGAGTCGAGCACCAGCAGCGTCCTGCGGTCACCGACCCACGCACAGACCGCTTCCACCGGCAGGCGTGGAGTGTGGTCGGCGAGATCGAGAGCATCTGCGACGGTGGCCGCCAGGAGCTGAGTGTTGAGCAGGGGGGACAGGTCCGCCCAGGCGACGTGGCGCTCGGTGCCGGCCTCTTCGAGTGCCGCGGAGGCAACTCGACGGGCGAGACGCGTCTTTCCCACGCCGCCCGTACCGGTGAGCGTGACCAGCCGGCTCCCGCTCATCGCCGCGTCGATCAGCCCGAGTTCCTCCGACCGGCCGACGAACGAATTCTCCTCGCCCCACACCATCCACGCCATGTCGCCATCCTCCTGTGCGATCTGACGCGTGACGGCCAGATGGACAATCGGCACATGGCCCATCGGGTCTGTCTCTACGATGAGTTGGCTACGGCCGTGCGTCCCCGAGTTCACGCATCTGCGTGAACCGCACCTGGTCGGCGCCACCGGGCAGCAGATGCGGGGCTCGCGCTCCGAGGATGCCGAAGACCTCCTCCTTCGCCGGGCTGCGCGGCTCCGCCAGGAAGGCGGGGGCGGCGTGGCCCTCCCCGGCCCAGATTCCGGCGAGGGACTCGGTGCCGTGCTGAGCCAGGCCGCTGTGGAACTCGCCGGCCCGGACGGCCCGGATCAGGGGCGCCTCCAGAACACTCCTCGATGCCGTCCGCGCCGGCCTTCGCTGTTCCGGACACGGCCGACAACGGTCCCGTGCCGCCCCCTTCACCCGGCGGCCGTTCTCGGCCAAGGCGCCGGCGGTGCGGGCCGGCTCGGTCCGTGGAGCGGTCGGCGATTTTAGAAAGGGTGCTCTCGGGGGACACGTAGCTGCGTGGTTCCGACGAGGCGAGGCGGTGACGTGCAGGTGAGCGGCGCTTCGCGGCCCTCGCGCCAGGGCACGGTCGCCGGTGGCGGCCGGCGGATGCGGTACGTCGTGCTGGGCAGTCGCCCTGCCCGCGGGGTGGGCGCGGTGGCCCGGGCGCGCAGGGCGTCCACGGTGGCGCGGGACGCGGGGAACGGCGTCACCGTGCACCACGGGCTGAGGACGGGTGCCGCGTACGCATGGCGGTTGCTGGTGCTCGGGGCGGCCGTGTACGCGGGGTTCGTGATCCTGGGGCGGCTGCAGCTGGTCGCCGTCGCGCTGTTCCTCGCCCTGGTGGTGACCTCGGTGCTGCGGCCCCTCGCCGATCTGCTGGCGCGGTGGCTGCCGAGGGTCGTGGCGGTGGTGCTGAGCGTCGTGGGAAGCCTGCTGGCGGTCCTCGGTCTGCTGGCTCTGGTCGGCGAGCTGGTGGCGAGCGAATGGGATCGGCTGGGGCGGGAGTTCAGCGGCGGCGTCGGGCGCATCGAACGGTGGCTGCAGGGCCCTCCCCTCCATGTGAGCCCCACGGTGACGTCGGACCTTCAGAGCAAGGTGAACTCTTTCGTCTCGGAGCATCGGTCCGCGCTGATCAGCAGTGCGGTGACCGGCGCCGGACGGCTGGTCGAGGTGCTGACCGCCGCGGTGCTCGCGCTCTTCTGCTCGCTGTTCTTCATCCACTCCGGTGACCGGTTCTGGCAGCGCTTCCAGGGCTGGCTGCCCCAGGAAGCGCGCGACCCGTGGGGCCGGGCGGGCCGGGTGGCGTGGCGGACCTTCGCCGGATACACGCGTGGCATCGTCATCGTGGCGGCCACCAATGCGGTGCTGGTCGGCATCGCGCTGTTCGTGCTGCGGGTGCCGCTGGCCCTGCCGCTGACGCTGCTGGAGTTCTTCGCCGCCTTCGTCCCGCTGGTGGGATCACCCATAGCGCTGGGCGTGGCCACGGTGGTCGCCCTGGCGTCGCGCGGGCCGGTCATCGCGCTGGTGGTGCTCGCGCTGATCGTCGTCGTGGGCCAGATCGAGGGCCACGTCCTTCATCCGCTGGTGTTGAGCTGGGCGGTCCGGCTGCACCCGGTCGTCGTGGCCGTCTCGGTGATCGCCGGCGGCATCCTGGCCGGGGTGATCGGTGCCGTCGTGGCGGTGCCGATGGTGTCGGTGGCGTGGGCGGTGCTCGGTGAACTGCGCGCCCCGCCCGATACGGGGCGGCGCGGGCGGACGCCGGGCTGAGTCCGGCGCCCGGGTTCAACTGGGCCGGCGGTAGGCGCCGTGCCACCAGATCTGTGCGAGTTCGCGGGCGAAGACCGTGTCGCCGCTGCCGTCGTCGACGCGGATGTGGTGGGCGATCGCCTGAGCGCCGCCCCAGACGATGATGCGGCTGGCGGAGACCGCGTCGAGTCCGGCCGGGGTCAAGCCGGCAGCCTGGTCGGCGAGCAGGGACCGTAGGGCCGTTTCGTCGAAACCTTCGAGGTCTGCGGTGTAGAAGTCATCCACCGTGGGGTCGTAGGCCGCCGCCTCGTGGACCGCTGTGATGACGCTCTGGTGGGCCCGGTGGATCTTGACCACTTCCTCGAAGAACGCGGCGAGGCTGTCGGGGCCGGCCGACGGGTCCCACTGTTGCGCAAGCGCCAGCAGCGACTGTCGAAGATCGTTGGTGAGCCGTACCAAGACGTCGGACTTGCTCTGGAAGTGCGCGTAGAACGTGGCCCGGGAGACCCCGGCCTCCTCCAGGATCCGCTGGACGCTGATCTCGGAGAAGGCTTCGCCCGCATCGAGGAGCCGCTGAAGGGCGGACATGACCTGGGCCACGGTCGCAGCCGAGCGCGCCGCATGGTGATCGGCCTGGCGTCGGGTCACGGGTCTCATCGGGAACCTTCTCGCAAGTCACGCTGGTGATTCTTTTGCAGCTGAGGCGTCGGCCCATTGCCCCGGGGAGCACCGGGTCAGCGCACCACCGGAAGAGCGTAGTCCCACAGTCGGTCGGCCATGGACGGGTCGACGGACCACTTCGCCACGCCCGCCATCGCCTCGGGGCCGCCGTCGACGACTTCGGATTCCTGGTTGTCCTCGAAGTACCGTCCGGTCACGCCCTCGAGGAGCGGCGACGCGGCCAGGAGCACCGTGGTGGCAGCGCCCTGAGCAGGGGTCTTGTAGTGGTCGGGCGTGATGAGGTTGCCGTCCGCGTCCATCGCGCCCAGAGCCTGCATGGTCGCCTTGTCGATATGGCGCGCGAGGTTGGTGTGGATCCATCCCGGTGCGCAGACGTTGGCGGTGATGCCGTCCTCGGCCCATCGCCGGCTGATTCCTACGGCCAGCAGTACGTCGGCGGTCTTCGACCGGGCGTAGGCGAGGAACGGGTCGTAGGGGTGACGTTCGAACTGCGGGTCGTCGAAGTCGAATCCGGCCCGCAGTTGCGCTCCGGAGCTGACCACGACGACGCGCGGGTTCTCGGCACTCCGCAGAGCGGAGCGCAGGCCTACGGCCAGGCCGAAGTGACCGAGATAGTTGGTGGCGAGCTGCATCTCCCAGCCCTGGGCGTTGACCTGCCGGGTCGCGAGCATCATCACGCCGGCGTTGGCGATGAGGCCGTCGAGCGGGCCGCTCCAGGCGTCGCAGAAGGCGCGGACGGAATCCAGGTCGGCGAGGTCGAGGGCGACGGCTCGCGTCCCGGGGAATTCCTCGACCAGCGCCTTGGCGGCCTCGGGGTTGCGTGTGGCGATGGTGACCTCGGCACCTGCACCGGCGAGAGCGCGCACCGTCTCGGCGCCGAGCCCTGAGGACCCGCCGGTGACGATCATCCGGCGTCCGCCCAGATCGACCCCGTCGAGTACCTCCGTGGCGGTGGCGCGCATCCCGAATGGAGTGGTTGTCCGCGTCATTGGCTGTGTCCTGCCTCTGGAAAAGGTGGTGGCTTCTTGGCCGGCGGCGGTCACCGCAGTGCTCCCGCCGGGTTGTTCCGCCAGTAACCATACAGTGTGTTCAGACACGATGAATGGTTCGAGGCCGCACCCGGGACGGGCCGACTCGCCACCGACGACGCTTCGAGTCCGGCTGTTCGGCCCTGACCGACGGGCCTGACGGCCCATACGCGGAGGTGGCCGACCTGGACACCATGGAGGGGCAAGGCTCAAGCACGCCGCGGCGGACCGTGGAGGGCTCCGTCACGAACACGTCCGGAGGTGAGGGACCGATGTCGGTTCACGACGAGTTGGTGCACGCTCGGCATGCTCTCGACGACCTGGCCCGAGTGGTGGATCGCCTCCAGAGCCACCTCGGGGACGGCCCGGACGTCCGCCGGGCCCGCGCGGACGCCGACCACCTGCAGGAGGACCTCGACCTGCTGCAGCAGAGCGCGGCGGCAGTCGAGCCGCGGCAGAACCCCGTGCAGCCCGAGGTCGTCTTCATCCCCCGTGATCCGTTCGACCCCTCGATGTGGGTCGGGTGTGAGGACGAGGGAATCGGCTCCCGCCACGGCCCCGAACCGAAGCAGAGCACCCCGACGCATCGGACGCTACGTCGGATGTCTCGTACGAGGTGATGACGCCGGCGCCGACGCAGTCGTGGAGGCCCGGCGCCGAGCGATGTCCGACAACCGATCAGTGGCCTTGTCGACCTACTGGATCAGGCCCCCGTGCTCTGGGACCCGTCCGTTCCGGTCCGGCCGGAACGCCGGATGCCGATCTCCAGCGCGACCCGCTGGACCTGCCGGATCGCTGCGTCGAGGTCATCAAGGCCGGCCTGCACCCGCCGCGCTGCGAGGTCGTCGTGGGCGACGAGTTGGAGCGTGCCGGCGAGGTTCAGGCCGGCGGAGAAGATCCGGCTGATCGTGTCGGACAGGGCTTGGCGCACCTGCGGTTCTACCGATGGGTCGTCGGGCCAGGACAGAGCGGTGCCGTCGGGCAGCCGGATGGCGGGGCTCTCACGGGTCGTGGGTGATGCGTCGCCGAGGTGTCGTGCGATGACCTCGCCCGCGAGCCGTCCGTAGAGCTTCATGAGCCGCAGGTCCCGATCGGACGGCCGGCCGGGCTGTGACGTGTGCGTGGAGACCATGCCGATGATCCGGCCCGCCGGGTCGATCAGCGGGGTGGACTGGACGGCACGGACGCCGGCAGCGCGGAAGATCCCCTGGTGCGGTTCCAGTGACCGGTCCTCCCGGACATCGGCCACGACCGCCTGAGCGCTGGTCCGGGCGGCCTGGCCGCAGACGGAACTGTCGTCGCGGACCACCGCGAAGTGGTCGTTGAATCCCTCATGGAAGCCGGAGTGGGTGACCAGGACGAGCGAACGGTCCCCGGGGTCGACGAGCTGGATGTTTCCGAACTCGGCGCCCATGAGATCCACCGCCGTGTCGGTGATCGTCGGAAGTACGGTGTCCAGCCGGGGAATCTCACGCTGCCCGGCTGCCGCTTCCCGCACCTGCTGAACGGCAGCGGGTTCGTCGAGGGCGAGGTCGAGGTACACGCCGAGATGGTCGAGCCCGCGGGCCAGGCCATCTCCTTGTGGTGGGCGCAGCCACGTCGCGCGGTACGACGCCAGCACCTGGTCGAGCCGCACCAGCAAGTGCTGGGAGGTGTTCACGGACATGCGCACCACATGCCTTTGCTCGGGGCCGTACCCTCGTCGCCATCAGGCTACGTCCGCGACGCGGAACCAAACAGTCGTACGGCCCGTCGCGCATGCCTCTGACGGTGGTCTGAACTCGGTCGTGTGTTCATCGCGCGCACGGCCGCAGCGACGCCGCCCTGGTCCAACTCGACCTCGGACTCGGCCAGTCCGTGTCCCAACGGGCGTGGACGGGCGACATCGGCAAGCGACAACAGTGCCGTCACCGGGCGGTTGTCGGCGAGATAGGAGGCGCTGAAACCGTGGATGCCCCGTTCCAGCGCCGCCTGGGCCAGGATCTCCACCATCGCGGTCGCAAGCCCTGCCCGGCGCCAGGCGGGGTCCACCGCGACGGCGACCTCCGCGACGCCGTCGGCCAGACGTTCGTAGCGTGCGATGGCAATGCCCTGCCCGGACGTGGCGTCCGCTGCGACCAGGGCGAAGCGGTGCGTGTAGTCCAGCTGGGTCAGCCGGGCCAGCAGTTCCGGCGTGATGCGTGGCGCGCCGCCGAGGAAGCGGCGTCGTAGCGTCTCGGAGTCCGCCGACCGGATCGCCGCGGCCAGGTCCGGCGCGTCGGCCGGCACGATCGGCCGGATCGCGACGCGGCGGCCGTCGTTGAGCCGCAGCTCGCGTTCGTAGGCGGCCGGGTAGTGCGGTGGCGTGTCCACGGGACGGGGTTGAAGGTTCATCGCTGCTCCGTGTCGCAGGACCGCGGTCTCCGGCGCGTGAACTCGTCGTCGGGAGTGCTCCCATGGTGAGGTGCCGAGCTCTGGATCGTCCTGGGCCGGTGGACTCTCATGCGGTGCTGTTGCCCCCCTTGCGGAGGCTTGTGGGACCGGAAGTGTCGGGCCGAGGACGATCGTTCGGACTTGCTTCAGCAGTCTGCGTCGTCGGGTGCGAGCCTCTCCTGCTGGGCGTTGCGCGCGACACGGGAGAGCAGGGCGCGGAGCTGCTCGGCGTCCTCGTCACCGAGGTGTGTCAGCAGTCGCGCCTCGGCGGCCCCCAAGCTGCGCCGCACCTGCTCCAGTCGCCTGCGGCCGGTGTCGGTGAGGATGACCTGGCGCGCGCGGCGGTCCCGGGGGTCCGGTCGTCGCGAGATCAGCTCGTGAGCTTCGAGGTCGTCGAGCAGGTAGGTCATGACGGTCCGGTCGAGGCTCACTGCCTTGGCCAGTGCGAGCTGAGAGGGCGGCTCGCCGCCGGCCAGTGCCATGAGCACGAGGTAGCCCCGCGCCCGCCCGGGCAGGTCGGCGACGGATTCGGTGGCCACACGGCTGAAGGCGGCGGAGACCAAGCGGATCGACCAGCCCAGGTCCGTCTCCAGTGGCGGCCCTTGGGCCCCGGTGACCCGTGTTCCGTTCTCCGACGTCATATCGCTCACGCGACCACCCTACCAGCAAACCGCTCCCCAACAGATCGTCTTGTAGGCAGAACATCTGCCATGCATAGTGGATGGTGTCCGAGGCGGTGTCCGAGGCGGCATCCGCACGATGCGCGCAGCGCCCGTCGCCAAGACCACCACCGCAAGGGATCGATGATGAGCAGCAGCACCTCACTGCAGGGCCGTACCGCACTCGTGACCGGGGCGACGTCGGGGATCGGCAAGGCCGTCGCCCGGAAGCTGGCCCGCCAGGGCGCGAGGATCGTGCTGCACGGCCGGGACCAGGAACGCGGCGAGAGCCTGATGAAGGAGATCGAGGCCCTGGGCGGAACCGCCCGCTTCATCGCTGCCGATCTGACCGACGCCGACGACACCCTGCGCCTGGCCGCCGAAGCCGGCGCCGTGGACATCCTGGTCAGCAATGCGGGCCTGTACGAGTTCGCCCCGACCGCGGCGACGGACGCGGCGAGCTTCGACCGGCACGTCGCGGTCAACGCCCGCGCCCCGTTCCTCCTGGTGGGTGCGCTCGCGCCGGGCATGGCCGAGCGCGGTCACGGGTCGGTCGTGATCGTCGGCTCCAGCGCGGCCCGTCTGCCCGCCCCGATCGGCGCCGCCTACGGCGCCTCCAAGGCGGGCGCGGAGATCCTCACGCGCTACTGGGCGACCGAGTTCGGCCCCTCGGGCGTGCGGGTCAACACCGTTTCCCCGGGCCCGGTCCACACCGAGGGCACGCAGGCGATGCTCGGCGAGCACGTCGCGGTCCTGGACACGACCAACGCCCGCGGCAAGGCCGGAAGCCCCGAGGAGATCGCCGACATCGTCTCGTTCCTGGTCGGTCCGGCCAGCTCGTACGTCAACGGTGCCGTCCTGTTCGCCGACGGCGGCGAGCGCAGCGCTCTGCCTGCTTGAGGGATTCAATCGTTCATGTCAAACGAGAACCCCACCCGGTCAAGGGCAGGCAAACGCGGGCAACTCGGCTCCAGTAGGCGGCAGATGGGGGTGGCGATGCGGGGGATGCGCTGAGCTGGCTCCTAGCGCATCAGCCGGCAGTTAGGTCAGATATGGGCGATAGAGGTACGTCAGTGTCAACTGGCCTGGCGGGAGCCGTCGGGCGGCCACTCCGCGGGCGCGCCCTGACGAGCAAGCCCACGACCGCCGAGGACCGGTTCCGGGGACTGCTGGAGGCGGCCCCCGACGCGATGGTGATCGTGGACGACACCGGAACCATCAGACTCGTCAACGCCCAGACCGAGACACTCTTCGGCTACCGGCGCGACGAACTCCTCGGCTACCCCGTCGAGATCCTCATCCCCGGCCGGTTCCACGACAAGCATGCCGCCCACCGCAACGGCTACGCCTCCACCCGGCAGGTGCGGCCGATGGGTGCGGGGCTGGAGCTGCACGGGCTGCGCAAGGACGGC
>NZ_JBHVGU010000018.1:0-142499 GCF_042800575.1 Streptomyces sp. NPDC057616 | reverse complement strand
CAGCGAGTTCCCCGTCGAGATCAGCCTCAGCCCGTTGGAGACCGCCGACGGTCTGCTGGTCTCCGCCGCGGTCCGGGACGTCAGCGAACGCAAGGCGGCTGACGAAAGGTTTCGGGCGCTCTTGGAGGCGGCCCCGGACGCCATGGTGATCGTGGACGACACCGGCACGATCAGACTCGTCAACGCCCAGACGGAGACACTCTTCGGCTACGGGCGCGACGAACTCCTTGGTCACCCGGTCGAGTTGCTCGTGCCTGAACGTTTCCAGGCTCACCACACCCGTCACCGGGACGGCTACGCCGTCAACCAGCAGGTGCGCCCCATGGGTGCGGGGCTGGAGCTGCACGGGCTGCGCAAGGACGGCAGCGAGTT
Organism: Streptomyces sp. NPDC057616; assembly: GCF_042800575.1. Taxonomy (NCBI): domain Bacteria; kingdom Bacillati; phylum Actinomycetota; class Actinomycetes; order Kitasatosporales; family Streptomycetaceae; genus Streptomyces; species Streptomyces sp. NPDC057616. The sequence goes on along the minus strand of NZ_JBHVGU010000018.1, from coordinate 142,127 downwards.
CCCCGTCGAGATCAGCCTCAGCCCGTTGGAGACCGCCGACGGTCTGCTGGTCTCCGCCGCGGTCCGGGACGTCAGCGAACGCAAGGCCGCCGAGACCCGCATCAACGAGCTCGCCGGCCTGGTCGAGTCGTCCCAGGACGCGATCCTCGCCAAGACTCTCGACGGCCGCATCACGTACTGGAACGCCGCCGCTCAACGGCTGTACGGCTACTCGGCCGAGGAAGCCATCGGACAGCACGTGTCCATGTTGGCGCCCCCCGAGTGCAAGGGCGAGATCACCGAGCTGCTGAAACGTTTGCGGCACGGCGAGAAGATCGAGCACTTCGAAACGCTCCGGCTCACCAGCACCGGCGCGACGATCGACGTCGACGTCACACTCTGGCCGACACGGGACACGGCCGGCAAGGTCATCGGCGCGTGCGCCATCGTCCGCGACATCAGCGACCGCAAGCGCGCCGAGGCCGAACTCACCACTCTCTACGAGCAGCAGAAGCACATCGCCCTCACCCTCCAGCGCAGTCTCATGGGCACCCCGCCGGCGATCCCGGGCCTCGCCGCGGCCAGCCGCTACAGGCCGGCCACGCAGGGCGCCGGCGTGGGCGGCGACTGGTTCGACCTCATTCCCCTCGGCGCCGGCCGAGTCGGCGTCCTGATCGGTGACGTCATGGGCCGGGGCCTGGAAGCCGCGGCGGTCATGGGGCAGCTGCGCTCCGCCGCACACGCCCTGGCCAAGACCGGTCTGCAGCCCCGGCAGCTGATGCAGGCCCTGGACGCGGTCGTCGCAGACCTCGAGGTCCCCGACCAGCTCGTCACCTGCTGCTACCTGGTCATCGCCCCGGACACGGGATCTGTGATCGCCTGCTCCGCCGGTCATTTGCCGACCCTGATCGCCGACCCGGGCGGTGTCCGAAGGCTGCCCACGCCCATCAACGCGCCCCTGGGCGTGGGCGACATCTTCTACCAGCAGTCCAGCGCCGTCATCCCGCCCGGCGCCACGCTCGTCCTGTACACCGACGGTCTCGTCGAGACTCCGGGCGGCGACATCGAGACCCAGATCGACAAGCTCACCACCGCCCTCGATGACGCCTTCACCGACGCGCACGGCCTGGAGAGCGCCGCCGACGAGGTACTTGCCGCCTTGCTGGCCGGCAGGGACGGCCACGACGACGACGTCACGCTGCTGCTCGCGCGGATCCCCGCGGCCCCGCTGGACACCGTCAGCGCGGAACTGCCGGCCACCGCGTCCGCGGTGGCCACCGGCCGCACGTTCGTCGTCGACACACTCCACACCTGGGGCAACGCCCACAAGGCCGACGATGCGCGGCTGCTGGTCTCCGAGGTACTGACCAACGCCGTCCAGCACGCCGCAGGCCCCCTCGTGCTCCACATGCGCCGTACCGTCAACAGCCTCGTCATCGAGATCAGTGACCTCAGCCCCCACCTGCCGCATCCGCGCCCGGCGGCCGAGGACGACGAATCCGGACGCGGCCTCCTCCTGGTCGACAGCCTGGCCAGCAGCTGGGGCGTTCGCCCTGAGGAACGAGGGAAGACGACCTGGTTCGTGCTACAGCTTTGAGGTCCGTCTTCGGGGTGACCTGCCTACGTCGCACGCACTCTCAGACGCGGCCGGTCACCGTCACGGTGACTCGTGGCGCGGGCCGTTCGGGCACGAGGCAGGGTGATCCGCACGCCGGTGTACCGGTCCCGGTCGGCGTGCCCCCACCACCGTGGCGACCTGCTCGACCAGCGTCGTGTGCGCGGTGTTCGTGGGCTGGGAGGTCATGAGGTACGGCCCTCCTGCTCGTCCTCGGCCGAGACCGGCACGACGTCGGTGATACGGAGGTCCACGACCGCCACGACCATGCCCAGTTCACGGTCCGCGGCCTCCCACCCCCGTTCACGCACCCGGAGGGCGACGCCCGGCAGGGAAGATCCGGCCGGGAAGATCCGGCCAGGGCGTGGATGTCCAAACGGACCCCGACGGCCGCGTCGGCACCGGCCCACAGCAGACGGCAGGAGGCGGCCCGCACTCCGGAGCCCGCCGTGGCGACCGCGGGCGGACTGTCGGCGCTTGCCGGCCTTTGGATGATCGTGCTCGCTCTCACTCCCGTCCACCGCCGCCGGCACACGGTGCACGTCCCGGCGCCCAGGATCGACACGGTGATCGACCGTTCGGCGGTGGCGAGCCTGGTCCGTGACGCGGTGGCGGGCGTGGACGGTGTCACGGCGGTGCGGGTGCGGGTGCGGATGCGGGGCCGTGGGGTCGTGGGGTCGCGGTCCGAGCCGCTCTCGCCCTCGGTGACCGGGCAGCGGCGCGCACCGCCGTGACGGCCGCCGCACGCGACACCCTCGCCAATTGTCGGCTGGGCCGCAGCCCCCGACTACGCGTCACGGCCTCCCCGGGACCGCCGTGGCGGCCGGTTCCGGAGCCACGCCCGACGGTGGGGGAGCAGGGCGGGAGGAGAGCGGATGCGCGACAGCAAGCGATGTCGCTGTCCCGGCGGCCGGGAGCCCGCCACCTGACCGAGCACCTCTTGGACCGGGGCGAAGTGGCGCGGTTGCGCGGCGAGGGCTGGGTCGACGTGAACCCGGCCACCGCGGTCCGCGTTGCGCGGGCTACGACACGCCGTACTCCCTGGGCGGCGGGCGGCGGGCGGCGGGCGGCGGGCGGCGGGACCGGGTCCGGCGGCCTTGCCGTAGTCGGCGCTCTGGGGGCGTTGTCAGTGGTGGCAGGCAGGATGGTGGGCATGACGACACCCGTTGCGCAGATCGTGGATGCCGCCGCCTACGCACAGGCGGTCGAGGACGCGGTCAAGGCCGCGGCCGCCTACTACGAGGGCGGCGACTCCTCACTGGATGACGACGCCTACGACCGGCTGGTGCGGGGCATCGCCGAGTGGGAGGCCGCGCATCCCGGCCAGGTGCTGCCCGACTCGCCGACCGGGAAGGTCGCCGGCGGGGCGGTGGAGGGCGATGTGCCGCACACGGTGGCGATGCTGAGCCTGGACAACGTGTTCTCGCCCGAGGAGTTCACCGGCTGGGCGGCCTCGCTGGCCCGCCGGATCGGCCGTGAGGCGGCCCGCTTCAGCGTCGAGCCGAAGCTCGACGGTCTCGCCGTCGCCGCCCGCTACACCCAGGGCCGGCTGACCCGGCTGATCACCCGCGGCGACGGCATCGCCGGGGAGGACGTCTCGCACGCGATCGGCACCCTTGAGGGTCTGCCTGCGCAGCTCGCCGAGCCGGTCACGGTCGAGGTGCGCGGCGAAGTCCTCATGACGACCGCCCAGTTCGAGCACGCCAACGAGGTGCGCACCCAGCACGGTGGACAGCCGTTCGCCAACCCCCGCGGCGCGTCCGCCGGCACCCTTCGCGCCAAGGACCGCGCCTACACGGTGCCGATGACCTTCTTCGGCTACGGACTGCTGCCGCTGGCGGACGCCGAACCGGCACTCGCCCAAGAACTGGGCGAGCTCGCGCACAGCGACCTCATGGCTCTGGCCGTACGTCTCGGCGTGCACACCACCGCCGACACCCCGGTCCCCGGGACCGTCGCCGCGAGCGTGGAGGAGGTGCTGGACCGGGTGCGCGAAATCGCCGCGCTGCGCGCCGAGTTGCCGTTCGGCATCGACGGCATCGTCATCAAGGCCGACCTGGCCGCCGACCAGCAGGCCGCCGGATCCGGGTCCCGCGCGCCCCGCTGGGCGATCGCCTACAAACTCCCGGCCGTGGAGAAGATCACCCGCCTCGTGGGGGTGGAGTGGAACGTCGGCCGCACCGGCATCATCGCCCCCCGCGGAGTACTCGAACCGGTGGAGATCGACGGCGCCACCATCACCTACGCCACCCTACACAACCCGGCCGACATCACCCGCCGCGACCTGCGCCTGGGCGATCACGTCATGGTCCACCGCGCCGGCGACGTCATTCCCCGCATCGAAGCCCCCGTCGCCCACCTGCGGACCGGCGAGGAGCAGCAGATCGTCTTCCCGGACGTGTGTCCACGCTGCGGATCGGCCATCGACAGCAGCCAGGAACGCTGGAGGTGCGAACAGGGCCGCAACTGTCACCTGGTCGCCTCCCTGTCCTACGCAGCGGGCCGCGACCAGCTCGACATCGAAGGCCTGGGCGCCACTCGGATCGTCCAACTCGTCGACGCGGGCCTCGTGACCGATCTCGCCGACCTGTTCACTCTCACCCGCGAGCAGCTCCTCGAGCTGGAGCGGATGGGCGAGACCAGCACCGACAACCTCCTTTCCGCCATCAACACCGCCAAGGGCAGGCCGCTGTCGCGGGTGCTGTGCGCGCTCGGGGTCCGCGGCACGGGCCGTTCCATGTCCCGACGCATCGCCCGGTACTTCGCCACCATGGACAACATCCGTGCCGCCGACGCGGACGCCCTGCAGCAGGTGGAAGGCATCGGGGGAGAGAAGGCGCCCTCGATCGTCGCCGAACTCGCCGAACTCGCCCCGCTCATCGACAAACTGGCCGCAGCCGGGGTCAACATGACGGAGCCCGGCGCCACCCCGCCCACGTCGCTCCCGTCGGACACCGATACCGACACCGATACCGACGGCGGACAGAGCGCGGTGGCCGCGGACACGGATACTGATGCGCCGGGCGGGCCGCTGACCGGCATGACGGTCGTGGTGACCGGCGCGATGACCGGGCCGCTGGAGAAGCTCAGCCGCAACCAGATGAACGAACTCATCGAACGCGCAGGCGGCCGCTCCTCCTCGAGCGTCTCCAAGAAGACCACCTTGGTCGTCGCCGGCGACGGCGCCGGCTCCAAACGCGCCAAGGCCGAAACCCTCGGCATCCGCCTGGCCACACCGGACGAATTCGCCGCCCTGGTCGCCGATTTCGTCGAGTGACCTGAGTGACCTGACCGACATGACGACCTGATTGACCTGCCTGCCTCAACTGGCAGTTCGCCGGCACAGCGCGCGCTGCGGGCCCGGCTGTGGGACCGTGGTCGTGGCCCGCCGCTCTCCCCCGTAGCGGCGGGCCGCACTCTGTTCAGTGGAATGTCGTGCCACGACGCCGACCTCGACGCGATACGTGAGCCCGGTCCCGCACGCGCTACGACCGAACGTCCACCGACAGGTACGAGGACAGGGCGCGCAGGAAGTCCGGCGCGTCGAAGACTTCACCGGCGGAGAGGACACCGACCGCGTTGGTCCGGCCCGTGAGGATACGGTCGACCGCTTCCACCGCGAGCGGCGCCGTGACGGCGTAGATGTCCTGGCCGGCGGCCGACGCCCGCCGTTCGGTGCCGCCGGATCGCACGACGACGTCCACGAGGAAGGTCTGCGCTGACCGCCCGTGTTCGTCTACCGCGGCAGGGGCCGGCGTGTCCGGGTCCGCCAGGCCGCCGGCGGCTTCGGTACTCATGTAAGAACGCACCTCGGGAACGGCCAGGTGGCTGGGGATGGTGACGACGTCGGCCATGGTGAACCCACCGATGACGGTGCGCGGGCCCAGAGGGTCGGGGAAGGACCACTTGACGGTGGACAGATCGTCGTTGTGGTAGTCCAGCCGCCCGTTTGTGAAGCGGACGCGGCGGCCCTCGCGCCGCTCCGCGGAGACCCTGCCCGCGGCACGCGTCCCTTCCGTCGGGTGCCAGCTGCTCAGCCCGTAGGCGACATGGACCTCGTCGGCCTCGGTCCAGTCTCCCATCGCCGTAGTGGCCAGCAGGTCTCCAAGGCCGCCGTAGAAGGCCATCGCAGGGACGATCACCGCGCCGGCGTCGCGGGCCCGGTCCCCGAAGAGCTTGAAGGTGTCGGCGTTGGCCTCGATCTCGGCCGCCACATCCACGTAGGGGATTCCGGCGCGCATGGACGCCTCGATCAACGGAGCCGCCGTCGTGGCGAAGGGGCCGGCGCAGTTGATGACGGCAGCGGCCCCGTCCAGCGCACGGTCCAGTGAGGCCGGGTCGTCGACGGCCGCCGGGCGCACGTCGAGTCCGGGACGCTCTTGTGCCAGCACCTGCAGCTTGCGGGGATCGCGCCCGGACAGGACCGGTACGAACCCTCGCTCCCGCAGATGCGTCACCACGAATCGGCCGGTGTGCCCATACGCCCCGTACACCGTTACCGTCTGCTGCGCCGCCATCACTGCTCCCGTGGTGTGCTGATCGAACCGAACGACCGGGACCATCGTTGCCGGTTGAGCCATGGAGCGTGAGCGTCTGAAACGACACGCCCCGTACACTTTCGGACGTGCCCACTGTCGCATTGGCCGTCACGGACGGCATGCTGCACTTCGAACTGGCCCTGGCCCACGAGGTCTTCGGTACTGCCCCGGACGCGGTGGACGTCCCGTGGTACGAGCTTTCCGTCTGTGGGCCCCGGAGCGTGCCGTTCGGCCGATTCCGCCTGGAGCCCGACCATGGTCTCGACCGGCTGAGGAGCGCCGACACCGTGATCGTCCCGGGCTGGGCCGACATCGACGTGGACCCGCCCGCGGCCCTGATCGACGCAGTGCGCGCGGCCCATCGCGCGGGTGCCCGTATCGCTTCGCTGTGCACCGGTGCGTTCGTGCTGGCCGCGGCGGGTCTGCTGAACGGCAGGCGCGCCACCACCCACTGGGCGCACACCGACGCGCTGGCCGCCCGCTACCCCGAGGTCGAGGTCGACCCGGACGTTCTCTATGTGGACGAGACCAGCGTTCTCACCTCCGCGGGCAAGGCCGCCGCGCTGGACCTGTGCCTGCACCTCGTCCGCCTCGACCACGGTTCGTCGGTCGCCAACACCGTGGCCCGTCGCCTGGTCGTGCCACCCCATCGATCCGGCGGCCAGGCCCAGTTCGTCTCCGCTCCGGTTCCCGCGCGCGACGATCACCCGCTCACCGCCCTGTTTCCCTGGATCATCGAACGGCTCGACCAGCCGTTGACGGTGGAGGACCTGGCCCGTCAGGTCAGCATGAGCTCCCGCCATCTGGCGCGTCATTTCCGGGCGGCGACCGGCTCCAGCCCCTTGCAGTGGCTGCACGCCCAGCGGATCCGCCACGCCCAGGAACTGCTGGAGACGACCGACGACAGCATCGACACCGTCGCGGTCGCCACCGGCATGGGCACCGCCACGACCCTGCGCCGCCATTTCAACCGAAGCCTCGGGGTGCCTCCGGACACCTACCGCCGCACCTTTCGCGCACGCACGCGCGACGTTCCGGACGGGACGGCCGGCGGTTCCCTCAGCGCTACGTCGTAGGCACCGGGTCGTCCCGGCCCAGCTACGCCAGCCTTGAGCACTTCCAGGTTCGGACTCCCGTCGGCCCGGCCGGAGCGCCCGGCAACCGACCCCCCGCCGTCCCCTGGGCGGCCACCGTATCGGCGGGCCTCGCGGTCCAGGCTGCGGCGGGCGTCTCACGGGATGAACTGCACCGCGTCGTCGACCGTGCGCTCCTCGCCTTTCCGAGCAAAAGGTCTCGTACCGCCTGCTCCCGCAAAACGACGGCCGGAATCCACGGAGAAGCTCGGGCAGCGGTAGCCGTCCGCGGTCGCCACCGTTGAGTAGCCGTCCGGCGGGGGAGTGGTGGCACCGAGGGGTCCTGTGAGCTGCCTCACCCACCAGTGTGCGTTCACGGTCCGAATTGCCAGGCCAGCACTGCTCTTTGGCGGTCGACGACTGCGCGTTGGCCGTATACGTCAGTGATCTGTCATTGCAGCCAGTCCCAACGTCGATACAGGCTGTGATCGTGTTTGAGCGACGTGTTGTGGTGGTGGTGTACGCGGGCGCGATGGCGCTGGACATCACCGGACCCATTGAAGTGTTCGATACCGCCAACCGGTTTCTGGCCCCGGGGGGAGCCCCCTACCGAATCGACTTCGTCTCCGCCGAAGCACCACTGGTGCGGATGAGCTCCGGAATGATGCTGGAGGCCGCGCCGCTGGAAGCGGGGGAGGGGCCGATCGACACGCTCCTCGTGCCGGGCGGATGGAGCCTCAACGATGCGCTCAAGGACGGGGAGTTGGTCTCCTGGATCCGTCAGGCAGCGGCCCGGTCCCGCAGGGTCGCCTCCGTATGTGGCGGATCCTTCCTGCTTGCGGAAGCCGGCCTTCTCGACGGCAGGCGCGCGACCACGCATTGGGCCTACAGCGAGGCGTTGGCAGACCGCTATCCGGATGTGACGGTCGACGCCGAGCCGATCTTCGTGTGGGACGGCCCCTTTGTGACCTCCGCGGGAGTGTCGACCGGGATCGACATGGCGCTGGCCCTGGTGGAGGCCGATCACGGCGCGGCGCTCGCGCTGCAGACGGCGCGCTTTCTGGTGCTGTTCCTCAAGCGACATGGAGGACAGGCACAGTTCAGCACTGTCCTGGACGCCCAGTTGGCCGACCATCCGCCGATCAGGGCTGCGCAGGAGTGGATCCTCGACAACCTGCACAATCCTTTACCCGTCGCCGAGATCGCCCGTACAGCCAACATGAGCCCGCGCAACTTCTCCCGGGTTTTCAGACGCGAGGCGGGCACGACCCCCGGCCAGTACATCGAGCGGACCCGTATCGCCCGTGCCCGCGAACTGCTGGAAACCACCGACCTGACGATCGGCCAGATTGCGCGCCGCTGCGGATTCGGCGCTCCCGAGACCTTCTTCCGCTCCTTTGGCCGAACCCTGGGACTCACTCCGAAGGAATACCGGCACCGCTTTCAACTCATCTCGCCGTCCGGCTTCATCGACCCGCACCACGAGACGAACAGGAGCCCCGTATGAGCACAACCATCGCTGACTTACCCGAGGATGGAACGGTACGGCTGGTCGACTACCTGGCCGGGGAGCTCGCCCGGGCCGGCGTCACCCACGTGTTCGGGGTCGGCGGCGCGAACATCGAGGACCTGTACGACGCCGTTCACCGCACCGACGCCATCGGAGGCGTCGTCGCCAAACACGAGTTCTCCGCCGTCACGATGGCCGACGGATGCGCCCGTACGACCAGGCGCCTCGGCGTCGTCGCCGCCACTTCGGGCGGTGGTGCCATGAATCTCATGCCTGGTCTGGCAGAGGCCTACGCCTCCCGGGTGCCCGTCCTGGCGCTGGTGGGCCAGCCGCCGACCGGCCAGGAGGGCCATGGGGCGTTCCAGGACACCAGCGGCAAGGCGGGCTCCTTCGACGCCCGGGAGGTCTTCGCACCTGTCTCCCGGTTCTGCGCGCGGGTCGATGACGCGGACTCGATCAGGGAGTTGCTGCCCCGGGCGATAGCGGCGGCCCATGCCGATCCGCGAGGGCCGGCGGTGCTGCTGCTGCCCAAGGACGTGCAGCAGGCGCGCATCCGGGTGCCCGGCGGCGCCGCCGCACAGACGCCGCAAGTGCCGACGTCGGTGCCGACGGCCTCGGTGGCGCGCCTCGACACCGACGCCGTCACCGCCGTGACGGACACCCTTCGCCGGGCCGACCGCGTCCTCGTCATCGCCGGTGACGAGGTCGCCGCCACCGGCACACATGCGGAACTGGTGGAACTGGCCCGGCGCTTGGGGGCGTGGGTGGCGGTCACTCCCGACGCCAAGGACGTCTTCGACAACAGTGATCCCCGATTCGCGGGTGTGGCCGGAGTGATGGGCCATGCCAACGTGGAAGACTGTCTGCGGCGGGCCGACGTGTGCCTGCTGGTCGGCACCCGGCTGCCGTCCCTCGCGTGCGGGGGATTGGAGCAGGCCCTGGCCGCCAGCGACGTCGTCTGCCTCGGTCCCGAACCACCGTTCGTGCCTGGCACCGCGCTGATCGGACATCTGCCCGAAGCGCTGCGCGCGGTGACCGGCCGGCTGCCGCAGCGATCACGCGCCTGCCCGGAGCACGCCGGTCCGCTCCCCACAGTCGCGCCCCTCCCGGATTCTCAGGCCCTAGGCCGAACTATCCCCTATGCCCGGGCAGTTGCCGCGGTGCAGGCGGCACTCCCGCACGATGCGCACGTCTTCGTGGACGCAGGCAACGCCGGGGCGAGCGCGGTCCATCTCCTCCCGGCACCGCGCCACGGCCGGTTCGTGTTGGCGGTCGGCATGGGAGGCATGGGTTACACCTTCGGTGCCGCGATCGGCGCCGCGCTCGCCACCGGCCGACGCACCTACGTACTCGCCGGCGACGGGGCCTTCTACATGCACGGCATGGAGGTGCACACGGCCGTCGAGTACGCCGCACCCGTGACCTTCGTCGTCTTCAACAACAACGCCCATGCCATGTGCGCGGTGCGCGAGGAGTACCTCCAGGGCGGCGTTCGCAGCGACGACCTCTTCTCCCGTACCGACATCGCCGCCGGCGTGGCCGCTGCCTTCCCGTCCCTCGAGGTCACAGGCGCCGACGACACCGCGCACCTGCGCCGTGCCCTGTTCCGCAGCAACGCGGGCGCCGGCCCGGCGTTCATCGCGCTGGACTGCGACCCGGCCGAGATCCCTCCCTTCCGCCCCTTCCAGTCCTTCGTCCAAGCCGCCGACAACAAGGAGAGCTCCTATGAGCGAGGCATCGTCCACGTTGGCTGACATCCCCGGTCTGATGCGGATCGAGAACCCCGGCAAGGACGAGTTGACCGCGCACTGCATGGAACTCACCCACGCCGTCTACCCCCACCACCAGGTCTACGGGCAGTACTGCACCATCCACGAGTACGTCGACTGCCCCCCGGAGCAGACGTACGACTACCTGCGCCAGGGCCACCACCTGGAGGAGTGGACCTGCAGCCTGCGGGACTTCACCCCCACCGGCACCCCGGGGCTGTGGGCCGGCTTCGACCGGCTCGAGGACGACACCAGGATCTACTGCAAGGTGGTCGCCCATCCCGAAGCCATGACCGTGGACTACCACTGCTCCTGGGACCAGGGCGAGAAGCTGTGGATGATCTACCTGATGCGCGTCGTGCCGGCGCCCCTGGTGCTCGACAAGCCGGGATCGGTGATCACCTGGACCAACTGCCGCCACCCCTACTACGACGACAACCCGCACCCCGACAGGAGTCCTCGCCCGGACCGGCCCTGGGTGGGCGATTTCTGGGACCTCTTCTACGCGGGGCACACCGTGGAGATGAACAACCTCAAGGCGATCCTGGAACACCGCCACCGCAATGGCCTGCCCGTCAGCGTGCCTCCGGTGAAGGCGGTGGCGCAGTGACCACGGTCAGCCTCACCGACATCGCAAGTTACCTGCCCGGCAAGCCGGTTCCCGCGGACTTCTACACCGAGTACCCCGGAGCCGAGGACAAGCTGCGCAGCCACCCCATGTTCAAGATCCCTCCGCTACGGCACCACGTGGCACCGGACGAGACCAACGCCGACATGGTCGAGCGCGCCGTGCAGCCCCTGATCGAACGGCACGGAAGGGACGAAATCCGGGGCGTGGACGTGCTGTTGGTGCACAGCCAGCTGCCGGACCTGCCCTTCGTGGGCGCCGGCACCGAGGTGGCACGCCGGCTGGGCCTGAACCCGGAGTGGCTCGTCGACGTGGCCAACGCGGGCTGCGCGTCCTTCGTGTACATGCTGAAGCTGGCCCGGCAGATCCTGAGCACCACCGACGCGACGACCGCGCTGATCTGCAACGCGCAGAGCGCCGCGGGCCAGTGCTTCACACAATCCGAGGTACGCCGGCTCGCGCAGGCCGCGATCCCGGGCGACGGCTGCGGCGTGGGCTACGTGACCACATCGGCCGACAGCCCGGTGCTCGACGTGGAGACCCGGCACATCGGCGAGTACGCCGGGGACATGACCGTCGCGGTCGACGACGGCCGCAAGTACTGGGAGCCAGGAGAGTCCCAGCTGCGCATCGGGTTCACCGACGCCAGCGTCGCCAAGGTCCTGGCACGCGGCAATCGCCTGGTCCCGGAGGTGGTCACCGACCTGTGCCGGCGGCTCGGCGTGGCGACCACCGACATCAACGTCCTCATCACCAACCAGCCCAACCGCACCTTCCTGCGGAACTGGCGAGAAGCGCTGCAACTGCCCGCCGAACGGCATCTGAACACCTTCGACGAGTGCGGGAATCTGTTCGGAGCGGGGATCCCGATCACCCTCGACCGCGCGATCCGCACACAGCAGGTCCAGGACGGAGACCTGGTGGTCCTCGGGGGATTCGCCCACGCGGGTGACTTCGCCGGCGCCGCCGCGGTCCGCTGGCGCGGCGGGCGGGGCTGACGGATGAACATCCCCGTGCTGCACCAACTGGCCCTGAACGAGAGCCCGTACCCCCCGCTGCCCTCGGTCCGCGAGGCGATGCAACGTGCCGTTGCCCAGGCTCACCGGTACCCGCAGTTCTACCCCGACGACCTCACCGAATGGATCGCCGCGTGGTGCCAGGTGAGCCCCGACCGCGTCGCGGTCGGCAGCGGATCGGTGGGCGTGGCCCTGCAGTTGCTGCAGGCCGTGGTAGAGCCCGGCGACACCGTGGCCTACGCCTGGCGTACCTTCGACGCATACCCGCTACTCGCCGCCATGGTCGGCGCCGGCACCGTCCCCGTACCCCTGACCCCGGACGGAAGCCAGGACTTGAACGCCTTGCTCGTGGCGCTCGACCACCGCACCCGCGTCGTGGTGCTGTGCAATCCGCACAACCCCACCGGGACCCTGATCACCGCCGACGCGCTGTCTGCGTTCTTGCGTCAGGTTCCCCGACACGTCACCGTTCTCCTCGACGAGGCGTACGTGGAGTTCGCCCGCGGCGCCCAACTGCCGGATGCTGCCGCCCTCTTAGACCGTCACCCCAACCTGCTGGTCCTGCGCACCTTCTCCAAGGCGTACGGCCTGGCCGCCCTGCGGATCGGCTACGGACTCGGCGCGACCGACCTGGTCGCACGAATCCGCCGGCAACAACTGCCCTTCGGGATCAACGCGGTGGCAACTGCGGCCGTAGAGGCATCGCTTCGCGCCGTCGACGAACTGCGTCGACGCGTGGACACCGTCATCGCCGAACGAGACCGGCTCCACCACCAACTCGCCGCGCACGGCTGGCACATACGCCCGGGCCACGCCAACTCCGTCTGGCTCGCCGCCCCCGATCCGGTCGACGAGGCGGCCGCGGCACTCACCGCCGCGCGCATCCGGGCTCGCCACTACCCCGGCGAAGGACTGCGACTCACCGTCGGCAGCCGGCAGGCCAACGACGCCGTGCTCGCCGCGTTGGCAGGAGCAAGCCGACACGCGGCGTCAGAAGGGGGTGCGCCGGGGACCAGGCATGACGGCCGGGCCACCGCCGTCCGGCACAACGGCCTGAGACGAGCGCCCGTCGTGCGCTCGCCGAGCGCCCATGACGACTAGTCGTCGGGCCCGCTCGTCTCGTTGGACGGTGCCAGGGTGCGCTGGACGTCGAACTCGTTGCCTTCGGGATCGGCCATGACCACCCAGCTGCTGCCGGGTCCCTGACCCACGTCCACCTTGGTGGCGCCGAGGACGAGCAGCCTGGCCACTTCGTCGTCCGTGCTGCGGTCGATCGGGCTGACGTCAGCGGGCCCGGCACCGGCCGAATTGGTCGTCGACTGCCACGGTCCGGAACGGCTCGCGACCTTCTGGTGCGCGGTCCTGGACCCGGGTGTACGGCCCGGTGAGGCTGCGGTCTACCCGCAAGCAAGGTCTGGGAGGCGGGCGCCGTACGGGTCGCCTGGTGTGCGCGGGCGTCCGTCGGCCTGCCGATGCGGATCAGGCGGCCGTCTCGTGGCTACAACCTGGTTGCCGACTCCCGCGACCAGGCCGATCTCGCCCCGGACAAGCCGGAGTTGCCGGCCGAGCCGAAGACCGTCTGGGAGGAGACCGCCGCTGATGGTGAACCGCCACGCGCCTCGCGGACTTGGCCGCCCCCCCCGTCTGACGCCCGACCGTCCCCGGCATCCTCGCGCCTGCCGTCACATCCTGGGCGAGCCGGTCTGGGTGTCGGTGTGGCCGTGTGTGCCGACTGCCGTTTCGAGGTCCGTGGCAAGGGCCCGTAGCCAGACCTCCAGGTCGACCAGGGGAGACAGGGCCTCGACCGGGATCTGCGCCGCGATGTGAGGCGGCAGGGTGGTGGTTCGGACTCGGATACCTGTTGCTGGGAAGGTGGCTGCGTGGCGCGTCGCCGTAGCGATGTCGTCGGCGGCTTCGCGGGCCCATCGCACGGCGGTCGGGGGGATGGCGGCTGTGGTGCGTGACGTCGGCAGCCAGTAGGCGCCGACCAGTGTGCGGGCGCCGTAGTTGATGCAGGCGAGCCAGTCCGGACCGTTCTCGGGTGCACGGGGGGCGGGTTCTGCTCGGTATTGCGCGTAGGCGGCCTGGGCGATGCGCAGTCGATGGAGGGTCAACTGCAGGGCTTGGGTTGCGGCGTCGTGTGGAGGCGTGGGGTCGGTGACGGCGTCGGCGGTGGCCCGCACGAGGGGTGCGGCGGCGAGGAAGAGTGCGCTCATGCCGCGCCGGATCTCGGCATGGGCCCCGGACGGCCAGGCGAGCAGCCCGCACATCAGGCCGATGGCGCTGCCGGTCAGGACATCGATGATGCGGGCCTCCGCCAACTGCCATGTCACCGGGGCGATCTGGGCGAACGCCGTGGACACGACCAGGGTGAAGAGCCCCTGCGCCCAGGCCGGCCCGCCGACGGGTCCCACCGAGAACGCGATCAGCATGAGCGGCGCCAGCAGGTACTCGTACACCTGGACGGTGTCACCGGCACCGGTCAGGAGCAGGCCGGCGGCCAACGCGCCGACCAGAGTACCGACGGCTGCGGAGCGGACGACGGACCAGGTGGCGCCCGCGGTGGTACGGCCCAGGGTGAGCACGGCGAGGAGTACCCAGAAACCATGAGACAGGTCGAGCGATCCCGCCACGATGCGGGCGAGCGCAAGTCCGAGCGCCGTGCGGAAGGCGTTCTGGAACACGACGGAGCGCGGGGTGAAGTTGCCGGTCATCCTGATGAGCCACAGCCGGGCCGTCGAGCTCCGGCTGTACCAGAACTGCTCGTGAGGCAGGCCCGGCACCGAGCGTTCCACACCGTTGGCCAGAGCAACGGCCGTGCGCACGGTCATGGCCGAGACGGCGACCGTCAGGACGGTCGACTGCCGCCGCAACAGTGCATGCAGGCCGTGCCCCCGCGCGACGGGAATGCTGCCGCGCGCGGCGAGGAACTGGGCCGTCATTTCCTCCATCGGTTCAGGGCCGGCCGCCGGACGCCGTCCGCGTACCATCTGCGCTGTGCCGGCGCATGTGGCAGCGATGTCGCGGAGCAGGGTCTGCGAAGCCAAGTCCAGGGGTGCGGCGGGCAGTTCGGCGAGAGCGGCGAGCTGGTCCAGCACGCGGCGCGTGGCCGCACCCGCCTGGGCCATGCCACGGTCCGCCCTGCTCGCCCCGGTGGGCCTGCTCTCCAGCGGTTGCTGTGACAACCGCAGATCACGGCCGGTTGTCCTGAGTCGCTCGACGAGACGAGGATCCGCCGCGTGTCGGGACCGGGCCAGCTGGCGCGCAGTCTGCGCCGCAAGGTCGAGGGCGTCCGCGATCCGTGTGTCGTACGACGGCTGCGCCGGCTGTGGGAACAACGACTCACACACCATCAGCAGTGCCACCCCGACCGTGAGCCCGGTCAATCGCTCGGGCAATGTGCCGGGGGCGTAGGGCGGGAAGCAGGCAAGGATGTAGAAGAGCTGCAGTCCGGGGACGACGCCCGCGAGCCGTGGGGCGCAGGCCGCGCAGAACGTCAGGACGACTCCTACGAGCAGCACGCCTGCCGCCGCCGACCAGGTCGACACCGCGAGGACCGTACCGAGAACGACCAGCGCGGCGGCGGCCGGGAGAGCGCGCAACAGTGTGCCGACACGCCGCCGCCCGGAACCGGGCAGGGACGACATGACGCCGAACGCGATGGGAGCGAACAGGGCGTAGATGGCGAGGACAGGCCGGTCCAGCAGGTGTGCCGCGGGATAGAATCCGACGAGCGAGGCGACCGTGACGCGCACGGCGTTGCGCCCCGCGGCGATGGACTTGGCCGGCGACGGCAGCTTCGCCATGCGTTCCTCTCCCAGGGCCGCCCGGAACGTGTGCCGTCCCCTACGGGGTGCGCACGGCGCCACATCATGCCTGGTCCTGGCCCTGGGAGCCGTCCGTCACACCAGCGGTACCGCGGGAAACGCCCGACCGGCCCACCCTGCATACAGGCTGTCAGGGTGCATCGAGGTCGTCGTACAGCTCCGTCGCTGCAGCGGTGGCTGCGGTGATGGAGCGGTAGGCGGCGCGGGCGTGGGTGAGCCGGGCCAGTGCGGTGCCGATCAGGGCAGCGGTGAGCAGGCAGGCGAGCCAGAAGGTGTCACGGTGCCCGGTCCAACTGAGGGTGCCTGCGGGTGGGATGGCGAAGCCATTGAGGAACAGCCAGCACAGGACGGCCGTGCCAGGGGCTGCGGTGAAGCTGGCGTAGACGCCGAGTATCGCAGCGAGCAAGGACAGTGCCGCGAGCGCGATCCCTGGACGATCCGGGCCCACGGAGGCGTTGAGGAACGTCACCAGGAGTGCGCCGCCGACCGCAGTCGCCCATACCAGAGGCGTTGCCACGGGCCGCGGAACGGGCCGTGTGCCGCTGCTCAGGGACACCCACTCGATCATGCGCCCGTCCCTTCGGTCCTTTCGGCGCCAGGGGCAGGAAATGGTCGGTGCCTCAGGCGTCTGCGTCATGTGGATACGTAGGGGCCGATTGTTCCACCTGATCGACGTTGGCGAAGTCACGGCCTTCGGCCAGCCGGCGTTCCCTTCATCGGATCCCTCAAGAACGCCCTTCTCTGATCAAAGATCTTTCGTGATTTCTGCGTGTCACTGCGAGCCTGCGGCCACCACGGTCGCCGTGATGGGTTCGAGTTCGGTGATCAGTTCGTCGAGTTCGGCGGGGGACAGGGCGTCGTAGGGCGGGACGGCGAGCTCGTCGGTGAGGGTTTCGATGCGTTGTTTGGTCGCGCGGCCTGCGTCGGTGAAGTGGCCGTCGGTGTCGATGAGTCCGCGTTCGCGCAGGCCGTCCATGACCGCGGCCAGGCGCTCCTTCGGCAGGTGATGGATGCGTCCGAACGACTCTGGGGGGTGGATGCCCTGTTCCAGGGCGGAGAGCACGTGGGCCTCCGTGCCGCCGATGCGCGCGCCGACGAGGGCGGCGATGTGCCCGTCGCCGCGGTGCTCGCGCAGCATGGTGGCGGAATGCCACAGCCGGGCGACGGGATCGCCGGGTACCTCGAGGGTGCGCATGCCGGCGTACATCACCCGGCCTTCGGTGGGGGCGCCGGTCGCGGCCTTGGTGGTCAGGTCCGCGGCGCGCACCAGGCCAGGGGAGGCGGCCAGTTCATCGCCGAGGATGCGCCGTAGGGAGGCCGCGCTGCCCCGCTCCCGCGCGGCGACGGAGGCCTCGGGCGGGATCGTCTCCCAGGCGCTGGGGATGTGTCGTGCGGCCTCCCCGTCGGCGAAGTTGTAGAAGGCTGCGTGTACGACGTGGGCCGGCACCCGTCCCAGTGGTGCGGCGCGGCTGGCGAAGTAGCCGTCCCAGTAGGTGCGGTGGCCGAGTGCGGCCAGTTCCTCGTTGCATTCGTCGGCGAAGAAGGTGACCAGGCAGATCGGTTCCAGGAGCTCGAACATGCGACGGGCGATGTGGGTCGTCTGATGCGCGCGCGTCTTGCCCATCGGGTTCTCCCTTTGTTGGATGTGCCGACTTGGACCGTCCGGCACTCCGAAACTCATCGGCGACCGGAGGGAAGCAGGGCAGAGGGGTTGGCGCGTCCGCGTGGCTGTGGTTGCGAGAGTGGGTCCTGGGCCACCTCTGGGCTCGGGATCGCGTTCGCCGGGGCGCCGGCCTCTCAGCCCAGCGGAAGTCGTTCGGTCAGGCGGAGTTGGTCGATCACACTGGCCAGTTGGGTCTCGATGGCTGCGTCAGCGGCGTCGGGGTCGCCGGCGGTGATGGCGTCGATGATGGCGAGCAGCTGCGGCAGCGACTCCTGCGGGCGTCCGGAGCGCAGTGCGAGGCGGAACTGGAAGCGCACCATCTGCACGTTGAGCCGGTCGAGTTGGCGTTTGGCGATCGCCTGGCCGCTGAATTCGATGATGAGGTCGTGCAGCTTGCGGTTCAGCGCGGAGTAGGTGTGGATGTCCTCCTCGGCGACCGCCGCTCGTAGTTGAGTGCCGACGTCGGTCAGCTCGGCACGTTGTGCGTCATTCGCGTGCTCGGCGGCTTTGCGCGCGCACAAGCGTTCCAGTGCTGAGCGGCACTCGGTGATCTGGATGGCCTCCTCGACCGAGACGACCCTGACGCTGGCGCCTCGGTTGGGTACGAGCTCCACCAGGTCCTCGGAGGCGAGGTCGAAGAGGGCCTCGCGTACGGAGCTGCGGGTAACTCCCAGCTGGTCTGCCAGGTCCTGCACGATGAGGCGCTGACCTGGCAGGAGGTCACCGGTCCAGAGGGCTTGGCGGATGTGCGTGCTGACGTGAAGCCGCGCGGCCGCGCCTTTGACTTGCGTGCTGGTCACCTGCTGCTGGTTCCTCTCTCCCCGAGCTACCCCGTCGAGACCTTGTGCGGAGGTCGCCGCCGCAGGTGCCGAGCCTATCACCGGCGATATTTTCAGCGAAAAGTTTGCAATTCTGCCCGAGGTGGACCCGCCCTCCTCGTTGCGGCAGGCATCCGCAGTTGCCCCGCAGGCCTTGCGCAGCAGGTCGGCATCCATGCCGAGCCGCCCCTCGGAGGTGACTCGGCGCCCAGTCGCAACCTTCTGACCTGCGAGGTTCGGGCGGCCGCAGATCTGCAAAAAGATTGCTGAAAATATTGTCGGCAAAGTGATTGACCATGTCCGCGGCGCCCGGTTAGCGTCCCGTTCCATGCGTAGGGCCATGCGTAGGCCGTGATCCGTAGGCCGCGATCCGTAGGCCGTCGATGCGCAGACCGACGCCCAGCCCAGACGCAGTCCCACGCGTTCTGGACGCGTGAGCTCAATGAAGGAGACCTCGCCTTGATCATCGATTGCCACGGCCACTACACGACCGCGCCGGTAGCGCTGGGGGAGTGGCGCGAGCGCCAGGTCCAGGCGTTGACCGCCGGTGGCGAGGCGCCGCGGCAGGCGGATCTGCGGATCGGCGACGACGAGATCCGGGAGACCATCGAGGCCAACCAGCTGCGTCAGATGGACGAGCGCGGCATCGACGTGACGGTCTTCTCCCCGCGCTTCGTTCATGGCGCATCACATCGGCGACTTCGCCGTCTCATCGGCCTGGGCCCGGGTCTGCAACGATCTGTGCGCCCGCGTCGGCGAGTTGTTCCCCACCCGGTTCGCTCCCGCGGCGATGCTGCCGCAGTCACCGGGCGCCGATCCGGCGACCTGCACACCCGAGCTGACCCGTGCGGTCGAGGAGCTCGGAGCTGTCGCGGTCAACCTCAACCCCGACCCCTCCGGCGGCCGCTGGACCGCGCCGCCGTTGACCGATCGCTCGTGGTACCCGCTCTACGAGAAGATCGTCGAGCTCGACGTGCCGGTGATGGTGCATGTGAGTACCAGTGAGAACAGCGCGTTCCACACCACCGGAGCGCACTACCTCAACGCCGACACCACCGCCGTCATGCAGTTGATCCAGGGAGATCTGTTCGCCGACTTCCCCACCCTGCGGATGGTCATCCCGCACGGTGGGGGTGCGGTGCCCTACCACTGGGGGCGCTTTCGTGGTCTGGCGCAGGCACTCGGCAAGCCGGAGCTGACCGAGCATCTGCTGAACAACGTCTTCTTCGACACGTGCGTCTACCACCAGCCCGGCATCGACCTGCTGCTCGAGGTGATGCCCCACAGCAACGTGCTGTTCGCCTCGGAGATGATCGGCGCGGTGCGGGGCGTCGACCCGACCACCGGGCACCACTTCGACGACACCCGTCGCTACGTCGAGGCGGCCGGCCTCTCTCCCGCGGATCTCGCGGCGATCGAGGAGGGCAACGCCCGCACCGTCTACCCCCGGCTGGACGCCCGGCTGCGCAAGGCAGGCCTGTGAGCCACCGCCCGTCAGGCCCCGCGGCAGGTCACCCGTCAGGGCACCGCGCTCGTCATCCCCTGCGGCCGGCCACCCGTCCGGCGCTCCTCAGCACGCCAGACCGGAAAGGAACCCCCATGCAAGAACTCGGCGTCGTCCACACCAACATCGAGCGGGCCGGCCCGGGCGCCGTCGCCAGTCTGTCCAAGCTGGGTGTGGCGACCGTGCACGAGGCCATGGGCCGGCTCGGTCTGATGCGTCCGTACATCCGCCCCGTCTATCCCGGCGCCCGCCTGTGCGGTACGGCGGTGACGGTGCTCCTGCAGCCCGGCGACAACTGGATGCTCCACGTGGCCGTCGAGCAGGTCCAGCCCGGCGATGTCGTGGTCGCTGCCTGCACCACCGAGTGTGAGGACGGCTTCTTCGGTGAGCTGCTGGCCACTTCACTGCGGGCCCGTGGCGCGCTCGGGCTCGTGCTCGACGGCGGTTGCCGCGACGTCGCCGAGTTGGCGCAGATGGACTTCCCGGTCTTCAGCAGGGCGGTCCACGCCAAGGGCACGGTCAAGGCGACCCCCGGCTCGGTCAACGTCCCGGTGGTGTGCGCGAACGTCCTGGTCAACCCCGGCGACGTGGTGCTCGCGGACGCCGACGGCGTGGTCGTCGTACCGGCCGCGAAAGCCGCCGAGACCGCCGAGGCCGGCGAACTGCGTGAAGCCAAGGAAGAGGACAAGCGCCGGCGGCTGGCCGCCGGTGAACTCGGCCTCGACATCTACGACATGCGTGACGATCTGCGGTCCCGCGGCCTGCGTTACGTCGACTGAAAGGACGATCCCCCTTCATGTTGGTGATCGACAACCACACCCACGTCATCTCTGCCGACCGCGAACGCTATCCGGCCGCTCCGATCGGCGGGCGCCAGTCGGAGTGGTCGCAGGCCCACCCGGTGGACATCGACGGGCTCCTGCACGCACTGGACGACGCGGGTATCGCCAAGGCGGTCGTGGTGCAGGCCTCGACGGTGTACGGCCACGACAACCGCTACGTCGTAGAAGCCGTGCGGGCCCACCCGGACAGGTTCCTCGGCGTCTACTCGATCGATGCCGTGGCGCCGGACGCCGTCGAGCGCATCAAGCACTGGCAGTCCGAGGGTCTTTCCGGATTCCGGCTCTTCACGACCGGCACCACGATGCCCGGTCAGGCGGACTGGCTGGGCCACGAGGACTCGTACCCTGCCTGGGCCTACGCCGAGGAGCAGGACATACCGGTCTGCCTGCAGATGACGATCCAGGGACTGCCCGCGCTCCGACAACTGCTGAAACGATTCCCCGGCGTGCGCGTGCTCCTGGACCACTGCGCCCGCCCGGACCTGTCCGACGGCCGGCCCTACCGGCGTGCCGAGGACCTGTTCGACCTGGCCGCCTTCCCCGGCGTCCACCTCAAGCTCACGCACCGGGCGCTGTCGGCGGCGGAGCAGGGCGCGTCCGTGCCCGCCGAGTTCGTGGCGGATCTGGTCGCGGCCTACGGGGCGAACCGCGTCGCCTGGGGCTCCAACTTCCCCGCGGCGGACGGCACACCGGCCGACCTGCTGGCGCAGGCGCGACAGGCGATCGCGGGCCTGTCACAGGCGGACCAGGAACTGATCTTCGGCGGAACGAGCGCCACGTTCTACGCCCCCGCCACACAGACCGGAGGACCCCGTGGCTGACCTCGAAGGGGCCGAACTCCCCGTACTGCGCGCCGTGTTGGGCGACTACCCGCTTACGGCGCCGCTGAAGAACGGAGACCTCGACAGCTCGCAGGTGCGGCTGGACTTCGTTCCCGTCTCGCCCATCCACCGGGCGTTCGCGCCGATGGTGCGTGACGAGGCCTACGACCTCTGCGAACTGGCGATCGTGACCGCGCTGCAGGCCATCGCCTACGGCCGCCCCATCGTGCTGCTGCCCGCCGTGGTGGCCGCCCGCTTCCAGCGCGGCTGCCTCATCGCCCACGCGTCGCGTCCCGTACGTCCCGACGATCTGAAAGGCAAGCGGATCGGGGTGCGGTCGTTCACGCAGACCACCGGGATGTGGGTGCGAGCCCATCTCGCGGAGGACTACGGTCTGGCGGCGCAGGACATCCAGTGGATCACCCGCGACGGCGCGCACGTGGCCGAGTACGCCGACCCCGCGTTCGTCACCCACGATCCGCACGCCGCGCATCTCCCCGAGATGCTGCGCGAGGGGCACATCGACGCCGCCATCCTCGGCAACGACCTGCCCGAGGGCGACGAGTTCGTCCCGGTCGTCCCCGAGGCGGCCGCCCGCGACGAACAGTGGTGGCAGCAGCACGGGTTCATGCCGATCAACCACATGGTGGCAGTGTCCGCTTCGGTTTGCCGCGAGCGTCCTTCCGCCGTGCGGGAGAGCTACGCGTTGCTGCGGCGCGCGGACGCCTCGGTGGAGCGCCCCGGCGGCGCGCCCCATCCCGCGGTCTTCGGCTACGAACGCCTGCGGGAGCCCGTCGAGTCGGTGATCGACGCCTGCCTCGCCCAGCAGCTGCTGCCCCGGCGGCTCGGCCCGGAAGAGATATTCGGCCTGGCGAGGGAGGTGCTCGGAAGCGACGCGGACTGACACCCGCGACCGCCAACTCCCCTGTCGGCACCGGACATTCAACGGAGAAACCGGAACGATGAGCGATACTCATTCGACAACGGATGCCCCCACCAGAACGGGCACGTCCGAGCAGAACACACGCCAACGCCCCCCGTTCTACCGTGACCTGGCCGTCCAGGTGCTCGCCGGCGTCGCGCTGGGCGTGCTCGTGGGCGCGTTGGCGCCCTCGGTCGGTCAGCACGTGCAGTTCCTCGGCGACATCTTCATCCACCTGATCCAGATGGTCGTCGGCCTGATCATCTTCTGCACGGTGACGCACGGCATCGCCAGCGTGCGCGATCTGGGCAAGGTCGGCCGCATCGCGATCCGATCGCTGGTGTACTTCGAGGTCATCACCACGACCGCGCTCGTGCTCGGGCTCGTCGTGGTCAACGTGCTCAAGCCGGGCTCCGGCATGCACGTCGACCCGTCCTCCCTGCACGCCTCCTCCGCGGCCACCGCACCGGCCAAGTCGGAAGGCTTCGACGACTTCCTCGTCGGTCTGGTGCCGACTTCCGCGGTGCAGGCCTTCGCCGAGAGCAGCATCCTCCAGATACTCGTCTTCTCCGTGCTGTTCGCCTGCGGGCTGGCCTCCGTGGGCGAGAAGGCGCAGCCGGTGCTCGACATGGTGGCGACCGTGCAGCAGGCGCTGTTCTGGATCATCCGCAAGGTGATGCGCGTCGCCCCGCTGGCGGCGTTCGGCGCCATCGGCTTCACGGTGTCCCAGTACGGTCTGGGAACCCTGCTCTCACTCGGCCGGCTGGTGGCGGTGTTCTACCTGATCGTCGTGCTGTTCTTCGTCCTGGTCCTGTGGCCGGTCTCGCGCTACGCGGGAGGGAGCCTGCTGAAGCTGATGCGCTACTTCCGCGCGGAACTGGTGCTGGTGCTCGGCACGAGCTCTTCGGAGAGCGTGTTTCCCCAGCTGACGGCCAAGTTGAAGAACCTCGGCGTGGACGAACCCGTGGTGGGCCTCGTGCTGCCGACTGCCTACAGCTTCAACCACGACGGTACGTGTCTGTACTTCGCCGCGGTGAGCGTCTTCCTCGGCCAGGCCACCGGAACGGACCTCAGCTGGACCGCTCAACTCGGCCTCCTGCTGGTGCTGTTGCTCACCTCCAAGGGCGGCGCCGGGGTGTCAGGCTCGGCCATCGCCGTACTGGCACTGACGCTCAGCGCGACCCACACGATCCCCGTCAGCAGCATCGCCCTGGTCCTCGGCGTGCACAGCATCCTCTCGGCCGCCTTCGTCTTCACCAACATCGCCGGAAACTGCGTGGCCACCCTCGTCGTAGGCAAATGGGAGAAGGCGATCGATCGGGACCGGCTGCGCACGCAACTCGACGCCGGATACCAGGCGGCGTAGCGGCCCAGCCGGCGGACCGCAGGTCCGGGCCGCGGGCGCACGAGGCAGTGCGCCCAGACCGCCGGGACCGAGCGACGTGTTCGTGAAATGCGGCTGTCAGGTCGATCACTGGGTGATGCCGCTGGGAGCCGGCGGCGGGTGAGGGGCGTGAGTGCGAATGGGCCGTGCCGAGGGGTGAGGGGGCACCGGCAGTCGTCAACCGGTCGCCTGACCCGGGCTCGTCGCCCGATCGGCCAGCGCGGCCCGTGCCAGGTCGCGGAGCCAGACGTGTGCGGGGTCGGTGTCGTAGCGCTGGTGCCACGACAGGTACACGGGCGCCGACGGTAGATCGAGCGGCAGGGGGAGCAGCACCAGGTCGAGATGCTTGACCGCAGAACGCGTCGTGGACTCGGGGACGGTGACGAGGAGGTCGGAACCTCGCACGAACTCGAAGGCGGCCGCTTCGGTGGGTGCGGTCGCCACCACGCGTCGGGTGTGGCCGAGCTGTTCGAGCGCGTCATCGAGGGCATTGCCGAGCCGCCCGCGCCGGGAGACGGTGATGTGCTCGGACGCGGCATATCGCGCGGCGGTGACCGTCTTGACCCGGGTGAGCGGGTGGCCGCGGCGCACGACGACGACGTGATGGGTCTCGGTCACCCGCTCGGCATGGATCTCGGGCGTGGTGGGACGGTCGGCGTTCGCGGCGAGGTCGACCTCGCCGCGACGCAACTCGGGGGTGTCCACGCTCGATTCGGCGATGAAGCGCAGACGCACGCCCGGCGCCTCGTGGCGCACGGCCGCGAGCAGCGCGGGACCGCTGAGGGCGACGAGTGCGTCGTGCCAGCGGAGTGTGAAGGTGCGCTCGAGCGTCGCGAGGTCGAGTTCACGGCTCGGTGCCAGCACGCCCCGGACCTGTTGCAGCAGGTCGTGCACCTGCTCCCGGACAGCGATGGCGTACGGCGTCGGCGTCATCGTGCGTCCCGTGCGCACCAGGATCTGATCCCCCGTCGTGCGCCGGATGCGGCCGAGGCTCCGGCTCATCGCCGGGGCGGTCACGTGCAGGCGCTCGGCCGCTCCGGCCACGCTGCCTTCCTCCAGGAGTGCGTCGAGCGCGGCCAGGAGATTCAGATCCAATTGCATGACAGTCATCCTAGCCGTGCTTTACATGCACTTGATGTTAATGATGGCGGCTTCTACGTTCGAGGCGTGGGTGCAACAGAGCACGGACTGCGCCCCCGTTGACCTCGCAACCTCCCCGGACGGAGCACCGCCATGACCGAATCACCTCGCACCACCGGTGTTGCCACATCCGCCGGCGCCACCGCCGGCCCCGACCTGCTCGCGGAGACCTCGGCCGCCGTACGCGCCGCGGGAGCGGCACTGCGGGAGCGCTTCGGCGACGTGGTCCGCCACCGGACGCGCGAAGAGCTGATGCGCGCGCTGGCCGCCAACGACGGGGTGGCCCTCGACATCCTGCGGCCCCGCCTCGCACGTCTGCGCCCTCACGCCCGCTGGGTGGAGGAAGAACTTGAGGGCGGCGCCCTGCCGCCCGGCGAATGGTGGGTCGTCGATCCGGCCGAAGGCAACGTCAACCACCTGCACGCCCTGCCGGAATGGGCGGTGACCGCCACGCTCGTGCGCGACAACCAGCCGGTGCTCACCGCGGTCCACCAGCCGTTGACGGGGGAGACCTACACCGCACTCACCGGCGCGGGCGCGCACGTCGACGGCCGACCGCTGCATGTGTCCCCTACCACGGACCTCGGCCTGAGCCTCGTGGCCACGAGCCAGGCCAGGCCGGACGAGGACGAGGACGTCGTACGGCGTGTCGGCTCCTCGATCACGGCGATGCTCCATGACGCGCTCGTGGTGCGGACCTCGGTGCCCGCCACACTGCACCTGCTGAACGTGGCCGCCGGTCGGATCGACGCCTTCTGGCAATTCGCCGGGGCCCGCGCGGACCTGCTCCCAGGGGCGTTGCTCGTCGCCGAGGCCGGAGGGCGGATATCGGACACCGAGGGCCGCTCCTGGACCCCGCAGAGCGAGAGCTTCCTGGCCGCGGCGCCGGGTGTGCACCCCCCTGCCGTTGCCGCCCTCTCTCGATGACGATCCGTCAGAAAAGCAAGCGCCAGGAGGATTTGATCAACATGAGAGAAATCGCCGTTCTCGGCAACGGTCGCGTCGGCGGCGGCCTCGCCGCTGCCCTCACCCGGGCCGGGCATGACGTGACCGTGGCGGACCGCTCGCCGAGCGCCGCCGCCGACGCGGCCCGCAAGGCCGAGATCGTCATCAACGCCACGCCGGGCGCAGGCTCGCTGCAGCGGCTCGTCGCGCTGCGGGAGGAACTGGAGGGCAAGATCCTCGTCGACGTCTCCAACGCCACCGTCGACGGACCGGACGGACTGCCCGCGGAGCTCCTTTACCCCGGCTCAAGTCTCGCGGAGCAGCTTCAGCAGGGGCTCCCCGACACCCATGTCGTCAAGACACTCAACACGATGCTGTACACCGTGATGACCGCGCCCGCAGCGCTCGCCCAGGCGCCCACCGCCTTTCTGTCGGGCGATGACGGGGAAGCCAAGGAGACCGTCCGCGGGCTTCTCGTGGACCTCGGCTGGGACCCGGGGTGGATCACGGATCTCGGCGGTGTCGAGACCGCGCGGGCTGCCGAGGCCGCGGTCCTGTTCGTACCCCACGTGATCCGATCCAGCGGATTCCGCCCTTTCGCGATCTCGATTGCCCGCTGACAGCGCGACGTGCCTTTCGACGACGCCGGTGTGCCACCGCATGTCCTTCAGCCGCACTCCCCAGAGGGACGCAGCTGGAAGGTGACGGCTGCCGTTCCGAGCGCGGGTACGTCGACCGGGACGGTGCCTCCCGGTTCCCGGGCGAGTTCGTGCGGGGCAAGGCCGAGGTAGGTGGTGCGGAAGGCCTGAGCGAAGGGGAACGGGGTGCTCAGGCGGCAGGTGAGCGGGGTGTCGGCGTAAGACTGCAGACGGACCATGAGCGTCTCCTCGCCCGGCACGGTCAGACCGACGAGACGTACCCGCGGGTCGTCCACCGTCAGGAACCGTATCTGCGCGGGTGGTTCGGCCTGGGCCTCGGCGCGGGCGCGGACCGCCACGAGCGGGTGGCTGGTGACGGCCGCGGTGCGCATGGCCAGTTGCTCGCCGAGCCTCCGGGTGTCATCCGCGGCGGGGCCGGACAACTCCTCGACCCCAGCGAAGCCCACGCTGTAGCGGAAGACGTGATCGAAGGCCTGCTGGGCGGGGAAGTTCGTGTCCCAGATGTTGTTGTGCACCCAGGAGAAGACGGTGGCCGGTTCCTCTTGCGGCAGTGACTGGGGATAGGGCACGTAGGGGATCGCGATCCCGCCGTGCTGGACGAGCGATACGTCGGCCGTGGCCAGCGCGGCGTGATGGAGACCGTCGCTCAGGCTGATCCAGCGCCGGACCGCGCGCATGTGACCGGCGGAGCCGGGGACGGTCGCGAGTCCGGTGCCCGTGACACCTCCTGTGGCCTCCATGCGGACGGTGGGGTCCTCCAGCGCGAAGGGGAAGGCGAAGAACGCACTCTCCTTGGTCAGGGTCGCGGCCTTGTCGATGCGGTTCTCCACGTCGATGCGAGCCGCGTCGTGGGGCAGGTGCACCCGCACGCGCAGTCGCCGTGTGCCGGCCGGGGCGCATTCGTAGGTCAGGGTGTGACCGGTGGCGTCGGCCGTGCGGTCGACGAGGGCCGCGGGCGGTGCCGTGTTGCGCGAGGCGAGCAGATGCATCGAGTCGTCGGCGACGGTCTTGCTGGACTGGTGGTTGAAGCCACCAGCCGTGGCGTACTCGTCGTACACATAGCCGTTGAAGCCGATGACAGCGTCCTGACGGACGAGTTCGCGCCCGGTGTGCTTGTCGACGATGGAGCCGATGCAGGCCCTGCGCAGGTCGACGGTGACCTGCAGGTGACCGTTCTCCAGGATGGTCGCATCCCCGGACCGCTGTGCGCCGTCGCCGTTCTCCGTGGCGGCAGGGCCGCCGGGGACGATGTCCAGGCGTACGGTTCCGCAGGCCGGCACGTCGGTGAGGGGCACGCGCAGGAACCGGCCGGCCGCCCGGTGGCGGTCGTTGCTCTGGGCCTCCTCGGTGAAGGGCAGGGCCGTACCGGAGCGTGCGTCGAGGACCTGGACGGGCACGCCCAGTGCCACGGTGCTCTCGGGCAGGAAGAGGCGCGCTGTCTCCGAGCGCGGCCAGCTGCAGGTGTTCACGACGTGGTAGGAGGCCAGAGCGTCTGCGGCCGGAGCGAAGGCTTCGCCGAGCAGAGCGGTCGCGGAGTCCAGCAGCGTCTCCGCCTCGTCGTGGGCACGCAGGGCCTGCGAGTACTTCCAGTGCCACTGCTTCTCGCCGGATCCATGGCCGTGCTCGCCGTGTGTCCAGGGATCGCCGGCGCCCCAGGTGTGTTCGTTGAACAGCGAGGCGGCACGGTAGACGGTCGGCGCCGCCTCGGTGACGGTCCGGCTGGCGGGTACGCCCATGAGCTGGGCGTACCCGGCTACGGTCTGCGCTTCGGCGAGGGCCGCCTGACCGCGCCGCGTGGCTGCGAGCGGGACGGCTCCGGCTCCGATTCCGTCGACCCACCAGTCGCTCCAGTCGCCCCGATGGGTCTCCAGCCGGTCACCGACCCGCTTTTCGGCGTCCTCGAAGAAGTCCTGGTTCCGGGAAGCCCGCAGCTGAGGGTAGGCCCATTGCTCGTTCCAGCGGCGAACGGTGTCGGAGATGATCCGGCGGGGCGGGCCGTTGTCCGCGAACTTGCCGAGTACACGCAGGTGCAGCACGTCCCACGGATAGGGCTCGGCCGTCACCGCGTGGTCGAGGATCGGGAACCCGGGGATCCCGCGGCCCTCGTGCGGGTAGGGGAACCCGGCCAGCGCGCTGAGGTAGGCGGGCAGGAGGTCGTCGACGTGGTCGTAGGACTCGTCGAAACCGAGAATCGAGCCCTCCATGTACGCCAGGCCGTGCGGCGTGTCGGTGCGCCAGACCAGGACGCTGTTGCCGCTGGGGGCCTGCCAGCGAAACAGCCGCGGCAGATGTTCTCCGCCGACGAGGTGCGGTACGGCGCGCCCGGCCCAGTTGTGGGCCACGGAGAGGTAGCGGATGCCGTTGTCCGCCAACACGTCGGGCAGGCCGACGACTTGGCCGGGCACGTCGGTCTGCATGGCCGTGCGGATGTCGACGCCGTGCCGGTGACGCAGGTCCTGCACGGGGCGGACGAGCTCGTGCAGTTCGTCGGTGGAGCACGTCTCCGTGTGGAGGTTGAAGGGCATCGCCGTGAGTTCGATGCGTCCTTCGCGGACCCGGTCGAGGAAGCGCTCGACCTGGCGGTCGGGGCGGTTGGCCTGCCAGTCCTGGAAGGAGTGGAAGCCCTCGACGGCCCACCGGAAGCGGGCCGGTTCGGGCCAGTCGTCCGTGTCGTGGCACAGCTCGAGCAGCGAGTCGAGGTAGGCGCGGTGCTCGGCCATGACCCGCCCCTGGGGGTCGGTGTAGCCGATGTCGAGGTGGGAGTGCTGCACCAGGTGGAGCGTCCAGTGACGCTGAGGTCGTGCCTCGAAGTCGAAGCGGGTGCCCGCTTCGAGATCGGGAAGCTCGATCAGCAGGCGGGTGGGTGCGTCCACCTCCGGTACCAGGATGCGGATGTCGTCCCCGGGGCCGGGAAGGAGTTCGTGGGGGACGGGAGTGCCCCCACTCGTGGTGACCCGGGCCCGGGTCACGCGCGGCACGGCGTCCTGCGCGCCGGCGCCGCGGCGACGCAGGCGCAACCGGATGGACTGCAGCAGTCCGCCCCTGCCGTCACGGCGCAGCAGCGGCTCACCCGACAACTGCACCTGTATGTCGTCGAGTTCGGCGCTCGTGGTGACGACCCGGTCGCGCAGAATGTCGCGTGCGATGTCGGAGTCCCACCAGGAAGGCCGGCTGAGTGGTGCCTTGGACATGATGCGTGGTCGTCCTTCGAGTGGGGGGATCAGCGGGTGCGGGCCAGGCTCGCGAAGATCTGGATCATGGCGGACTGTTCGAGGGTTTCGGCCGGAACGCCGGGGTCGTAGTCGCCGCCGCCCGACGGCTGGAAGTGGAACAGGCCGGTCGTGGCGTCCCGGTTGCCGGCGTATGCGCTGTCCGCGTAGGTGCTCATGGCCTTGCGGTAGGCGGGGTCGGGGCGGACGGCGTCCAGGGCCAACAGGTCCTTGAAGTAGAAGGCGTTGAAGATGGCCGGCTGATCGTGCAGCCTGCTGCCCTGGGTCCAGTACGCCAGGGAGGCGCGGGCGTCTTCGACGGCCTTGTTCAAGTAGGAGGCGTCGCCGGTGCCGCGGTAGAGGGCGGTGGCCGCGCCGATCATGGAGCCCGAGTTGTACGTCCACAGGGTCGGGTTGGTGCTGCCGTCGTCGCCGCGGTCGTTGGCGTACAGACCCGGTGCCTGGCGCATGCACGAGTGGACCCAGCCGTACCACTGCTCGGCCTTCTCGAGGTACGTGCGGTCGTGCGTGTGCTCGTAGAGCCTGGCGGCGAGTTGGGCGGACAGGGAGGTGACGTTGGTGGCGCGGACGGTGTTGTTGGGTGAGTCGAACCAGTCCATGCCGCCGGGGCACGCCTTCGCCGGGTCGGCGTCCCAGGCCCGGCCGACGATGGGGACGACCTGTTCGGCCCGCGTCAGGTAGGCGCGGTCGCCGGTGCGCTCGTACTGGTCGAGCTCGCTCAGCGCGACCACGGCGTTGTCGTCGTAGTACACATCGCCGCCCGAACCCAGCGGAGCGGGCAGGTAGGAGTGGTAGCCCGGTCGGTCACCTGGCGCGAAGTACAGCTCGATGGTGGCGAACCGCTCGGCCGCGTCCTGGCGGTAGGCCGGGCCGGTACGGGGGAGCTGTTCCATGTCCACCGTCGCCGCGGCGGCCTCGCGCATCGGCCACAGGTAGGAGTGCTCGGGGTCGGTCGTCCGACGGGGTGTGCGTTCCAGGTACAGGCCGTGGAGTTCGGCGCCCTCGTACAGGTGCGCCTGCAGGGCGTCGTAGGCGCCGGCGGCGCGGTCGGCCCAGACGCCGGGAGAGACCGGGTGAGGGCGTGCGGGCTGGGCGTGTGCGGGGACGGCGGTCCAGAGCAGGCCCGCGCAGGCGGCGGTCACGGTGGTGCGACGGAGCAGCGATCTCAGCATGGTGGCCCTTCGTGGCGAGGAGGAAGAGTGCACGGGTCAGCGGTGGATCTTGAGGCTGCTGATGAAGAAGCGCTGTGCGGAGAAGAACAACGCCAGGGTCGGCAGGGAGACGAGGAGGGCGCCGGCCAGGACGACCGGGGGGCCGACGTTGGAGTAGTTGCCCTGCAGATCGGCGAGCGCGGCCATGATGGGCCGGATGTTCCGGCTCGTGGTGAGCGTGATGCCGAACATCAGGTCGTTCCAGACGGCGACGAACTGGAAGACGAACACGGCGATCATGGCGGACCTGGACAGCGGGACGTGAATCTGCCAGAAGAGCCGCCACCACGACGCACCGTCCATACGCGCGGCTTCCACGACTTCCCTCGGCAGCGTCAGCGCGTAGTTGCGCATGACGAAGAACGCGAACGGGATCGCGATCGCCGTGTAGATCAGGACGAGCCCGATCTGGGTGTCGTACAGGGACGACTTCGCGTAGGACAGGAACAGCGGCCGGATGAAGACCTGGAGGGGCAGCAGTGTGCCGGAGTAGATCAGCCAGAACCACAGTGCCTGCCGCTTCACGGGCATGACGATGGTGGCGAACGCGGCGCAGGTGGCGACGACGACGGCGGCCAGCGCGCTGACGACGGCGTACAGCAGGCTGTTGCCCAGCGCGGGTCCGAGTTGGGCCTTGTCCCAGGCCTGGGACATGTTGTCGAACAGTCCGAAACTCCCGGGCAGCCAGTGCGGGCTGCCCGTGTAACTCCCGGCGGGCACCAGTGCGTTGACCACCAGGAGCCATGTCGGAACCAGCCACAGCAGGGCGAGCACCACAACGGCGCCATTGCGCAGACCTCGGCCTAGGGACATCGGTTATTCGCCTTTCACATCGAGCTGCCGGCGCAGGTAGATCCAGGAAGCCGCCAGCACGATCACGGTGAGGACGACTGCGATCGCCGCTCCCGCGCCGGGGCGCAGGTTGAGGAAGGTCTCGTTGTACATGGACACCGCGAGGGTCTCCGTGGCCCGTCCGGGACCGCCCTGGGTGAGCACCCAGATGAGGTCGAACGACTTGAGGCCGTTGACGAGGCTCATGCCGATCACGATGATCGAGACGGGCCTGAGCTGGGGCAGGACGATGTGCCGGAACTGCTGCCAGCTCCCCGCGCCGTCCAGGGCGCCGGCCTCCACGGTCTCCGGCGGGATGGACTGCAGGCCGACGAGGAAGAGGATGACCGCCACGCCCGTGGCCTGCCAGGCGTTGGCGAGGATCATCACGACGGTGTTGCCCGGCCAGGTCAGCAGCCATCCCTGCGTCAGTGAGCCCAGATGCAGCGTGGTGAGGATCTGGTTGACGGCTCCGTCGGTGGTGAGCATGAAGTTCCAGACCACGGCCACCGCGGAGCCCGAGAGTGCGTAGGGGAGCACCACGCACAGCCGTGTCAGGCGCGACCAGCGGGTGGCGTTGGTCAGGCACGCGATGGCGAGTCCGAGGACGAAGGGCAGCAGGACCGTGCCCACCACCCACATCAGCGTGTTCTGGATGGAGCGGGTCAGCGCCGGATCGGAGGCGAACAGCGTGTAGTTGTCGAACGCGCTGAAGGGTGAGGTCCTGGTGTCACTGAAGAAGCTGCGGTAGACGGTCCACACGAAGGGGGCGAGCAGGAAGGCGGCGACCAGGAGCACCGCCGGTGCCATGAACGTCCCGGCCGTCAGGCGTTCCCGCGTCCTGCGCCAGGTGTGCCGCTCAGGTGCTCGCCCGGGGGTGCCGGAGGGTGCGGCCGGGGCTCCGCCGCCGCTGGTGGGGGTCCGTTGCTCGGTCGAGAAAGTGCTCATGCTTCGTCACGCCTCCAGGCCGCCCATTCGTCGTGTGCACGCTCCTGCATCCGGCGCAGCGTGGTGGCCGGCGAAGTCTGCCCCGCCATGAATCCGCCCAGGTCGCTGGTGTTGCCCTGGATGAGGCTCGGTGGGCCGGCCTCCCAGTACCTGATCAACGGGAGCCGGTGCTCCCGGGCGATGTCGCGTTGCAGCCCCGCCACGACCGGGTTGGCCGAGCGAACCGTCGGATTGGCGGAGCTGTCCTGAAGGAAGTCGCTCCACACCCGCTGGACGGGCGGGGCGAGCCAGGCGCCGACGTTCGCCATGGCTGCCGTGTGCGAGGAGGCCCGGGAGGGGACGGCGAAGACACCGGACTCGGTGATCACACTCCTGGGGGTGGAGGAGCGCACCGTGGGAAGGATGAACGCGCCGTAGTCGACGCCCGGTTTCATGCCCGCGGCGCTCATTCCCTGCGCCTGCCATGTGCCGTGCAGGAACATGCCCACGGTGCCGGCCTTGAGCGCACCGGGGCCGCGGGCCTGGTCGAAGTCGGGTGATGTCATCCAGCCCTTGCGCATGAAGTCCTGCCAGATGTCCATCGCCTGACGCGCCGGGGCGTCGAGATAGGAGGCTTGGCCCGCCACCAGCTTCTGGTAGAAGCGTGGGTCGACCTTGGTGACGAATTCCTGGAACCATTCGATCGCGGGCCAGCCGCCGACCTGGCTGGCGAGGAACGGCGTGATCTTGTTCCGCTTGAGCACCTGCGCGCAGTGCAGCAGTTCGGTCCAGGTCCCCGGGACCGACAGCCCCAGCTTTCTGAACACGGGCTTGCTGTAGAACAGCACGTAGTACGACTCGTACAGCGGAACGCCGTAGACCTTGCCGTGGTACGACACCGTCTCCCGTATCGCCGGGCGCACCCATCCCTTGGCCGCGTACCGGTCCCAGACGTGCGACAGGTCGGTGAGCCCGCCCGCGCGGACCAGGCGCTTGAGTTGGTAGCCGGACGCCCACTTGACCAGGTCGGAGGCCTTCGAGGTCTGCAGCGTCATCTGCACGACCTGCTGGTAGGAGGTCACCGAGGGATTCGACAGCGGACGCAGCGCGTAGCCGGTGATCTTCTCGAGTGCGTGTCCGGCGGCGCGGTACCCGTCGTCCCAGGTGGCGTTGTCGTTGGAGATGCTCGTGGTCCCCGGCTGCGGGGACGTGCTGTCCCCGCGAGCGCAGCCCTCCACCGCGACGGCGACCGCGCCCGCGGTCACCGTCGCGAGGAAGCGGCGCCGGGCGAGCGGCGCGGCTGCGCGGCGGGGTGGGCTCGATGCTGTCATTGATCACCTTCACCGAACGGGCCACCTGCATGGCCGGATGTGAGCCAGTGAGCACACGAGGGGCCAGGGAGAACACCTGGAACGCCGACCGCGTGTTGCTCGGAGGTTAACGACAACACTCCGGCAACATCAAGGCCCCGTCGGCATCTGAAGTCGCCAACTCTGACTGGTTGGATAGTAAGTGCAGTTCAGAGGCATCTCATTGATTGAAATATGGCGCGAAGGCCGGGGTGGACTACTCGAGCCAGCTGTTGTTATCGTTAACGAACATCGTGGAGCCCAACGAGGAGAAGATGTGCCGTCCGCGTCTCGTTCGTACGATCCCC
The DNA here is from genome assembly GCF_042800575.1 of Streptomyces sp. NPDC057616. Taxonomy (NCBI): domain Bacteria; kingdom Bacillati; phylum Actinomycetota; class Actinomycetes; order Kitasatosporales; family Streptomycetaceae; genus Streptomyces; species Streptomyces sp. NPDC057616. Next base: position 107,618 of record NZ_JBHVGU010000018.1, on the reverse strand, counting down.
ACCCCAGCTACCCGCCCATGGGCGGAACGGTGGACTCAGGCTGGCCGGCAGCGGTCGCCGCGCTGCCGGCCGGTCCGCTCGTGCTGGCGGTGGACGGTCCCGCCGCGCTCGATTGGAGCGCGCTGACCGACGGCCTGTCGGCGGCCGTGCGCTCCGCAGGACGTGAGGTGGAGCTGCTGGACGTGCGCCGCCACCATGCACCGGCAGCCGCCGAGCGGATCGTCGCCCGGCCCGTGCCGATCGACGACCCGTTCTTCACCCCGCTGTCCAAGGGGCAGGTCGCGGACCTCTTCGACAGCGTGCCTCGGGCCGAGAGGCTCCCGGGTGACGGGGTGGTGGTCGTGTTCGGGCCGGGCGCGGCCCTGTGCGAACCGGACGTGCTGTGGTACGCGGACCTGCCGAAACGCCACGCCGAGGCCGCCGTGGCACAGGGGTACCTGCCGGTGGGCGTCAACCTGGGCCGCCTCGGCGAACCCGGTGACCTGGTGCGGTTGTTCTACACCGACTGGCCGGTCCTCGACCGGCACCGCGACGCCCACGCGGCACAGGTCGACCGGTGGATCGACATGCAGGAGGCGGCATCGCCGGCCTCGCTGGGCGGTACGGCGCTGCGCAGCACGCTGGCCCACCTGACCCACGGGCCCGTGCGCACCCGCCCGTACTTCAACTCCACTCCGTGGGGCGGTCGTTGGGCGGCCGGCGAGCTCGGCTTCACCCCGCAGGCCGGCAACACCGCCCTCGGCTACGAGCTGATCGCTCCCGAGTCGGGCGTCCTCATCGGGGACCGGAGCGGACCGCAGGTCGAGGTCCCCTTCCAACTGCTCTGCGTCCTGCACCCGCAGGCCATGCTCGGCGAGGAGGTCCACCGCACGTTCGGCACCTCGTTCCCGATTCGCTTCGACTACCTCGACACGATCGGGGGCGGCAACCTGTCACTGCACTGCCATCCGCGGGAGCAGTACATGCGGGAGGTGTTCGGCTGGTCCTACACCCAGCACGAGACGTACTACGTCACGGACAGCGAGCCCGGAGCCCGGGTCCTGCTCGGCCTCACCGAGCACGCGGACCTCGACGTCATGCGCCGCCAGGTGGAGGACGCCATGGGGCAGGACATCCCGCTGCCCGTCGAGGACCACATCCAGAGCCACCCGGCCACCGTGGGCCAGCTGTTCATGATTCCCGCGGGTACCCCGCACGCCTCCGGAGCGGGCAACCTGGTGCTGGAGGTGAGTGCGACGCCGTATCTGTACTCCCTGCGCTTCTACGACTGGCTCCGCAAGGACGCGGCGGGCGCGTCCCGGCCCTTGCCCTACGAGCACGGCTTCGCCAACCTGGACACCGCCCGACGCGGGGAGGACGTGACGAAGGACCTGATTCAGCAGCCGCGGACGCTGCGCACGGGCGAGGGCTGGCGCGAGGAGATCATCGGCGCCCTGCCGGAGATGTTCTACGCCGTGCACCGCCTCGTCGTAGCTCCGGAGACCGGCATCGCCGACGACACCTCCGGCCGCTTCCACATCCTCAACCTGGCGTCGGGCCAGGGCGCCGTGATCGAGACCCGCGACGCGGGCAGCCACTTCCTGGCCTTCGCGGAGACCATCACCGTGCCCGCGGCGACCGGTCCGTACCGCATCCGCTCCGTGGGCACCGACGAGGTGCACATCGTCAAGGCCCTGGTGGTCGAGCCGTGACCGGCACCGTCTCCGAGCGGACCGGTGCGCCGATCCCCGTCCTCGACATCGGCGGAACACACGTCACCGCCGCCCTGGTGGACCCCGCGACCAACCGCCCCCTGCCCTCCTCGGTGATACGCAGGCCCCTGGGCTCGGACGCGGCAGCCGCCGGCATCCTGGACGCCATCGCCCGGGCCGCCCTGGAACTGCCCGCCGAGCACCGGCCGAGCTGGGGCGTGGCCATGCCGGGTCCCTTCGACTACGACACCGGGATAGGCCGCTTCCAGGGGATCGGGAAATTCGAGTCCCTCTCCGGCGTCGACGTCGGGGCCGGTCTGCGCCGGCGGCTGGCGCATCGGGCCGAGCGGCTGCGCTTCCTCAACGACGCCGACGCCTTCGCCATCGGCGAGTATCACGCCGGGGCCGCGGCGGGGCACGATCGCGTGGTGTGCCTGACGCTGGGCACCGGTGTGGGGTCGTCGTTCCTGCGCAGGGGCCTGCCGGTGCACGACGGCCCCCAGGTGCCCCCCGGCGGTCACGTGTACCGGCTGACCGTGTACGACCGGCCGTTGGAGGACCTGGTCTCGCGCCGTGCCATCCGCGCGCACCACGCCCGCCTCGCGGCCATCCCGGACGGTCACGCGCTGCCGGACGTGCACGAGATCGCCGCGCTGGCCACCGATGGCAACTCCGCCGCTGTCGAGGCTTTCCGCTACGCTTTCGACACCCTCGGCCAGGCGCTGGCCCCGTGGATCGACCGCTTTGGGGCCACCGCGGTGGTCGTCGGTGGTTCCATGGCCCAGTCGTGGAATTTGATCCATCCTGCGCTCCGTGCGGGGCTGGTTCTGACCGGCGGTACCACCGCGCGTGTGTTGCCGGCCAGGCAGCCGGCGCAGGCACCGCTGATCGGGGCCGCCCACTGGGCCCAGGACACAGCGAGTGCGGCGCCGTGAGAGCCGACCTCAGGTACGGGGCGCCGCCCGCGGGCACGCAGGAAGGAGTAGGGGCATGACCGCTCGCCGAGGAGGCGGGCCGACCATGCATGACGTCGGGAAACTCGCGCAGGTCAGCGCCATGACCGTCTCGCGGGTGCTGAAGAACGATCCCGGCGTCTCCGAGGCCACCCGAGAGCGTGTGTTCGCCGCGGTGGACCGTCTCGGCTACCGCCGCAACGAGACCGCGCGCAGCCTGCGCCTCGGTGGCAGCGGGATGATCGGTCTCGTCGTCACCAACCTCGCCAACCCCTTCTATTCGCGTCTCGCGCTCGGGGTCCAGGAAGTGCTCACCGACCACGGCTTCCGGATGCTGCTCAGCAACACCGGCGAACAGGCCGAACGCGAGCCCGGACTCGTCGACGGTCTCATCGACCACCGGGTCGAGGGGCTGATCGTCGTTCCGGCCGGCAGCCGGCAGCGGCACCTGGCCGAGGCGATGCGCCATGTCCCGGTCGTCCTCGCCGCACGGCCCCCGGCCGGACTGGACACCGACTGCGTACTGGTGGAGGACTTCCACGGCGCCCGCGAGGCCACCGCCTGCCTCCTGGCGGAAGGACACACCCGCATCGCCTTCCTCGGCAACCCGCCGGCGCTGTACACGGGCGCCGAACGGCTGCGCGGGTTCTGGGCGGCGCACGAGGAGGGCGGCGTCGAGCCTGACAACGCCCTCATTCGGCAGGGTCTCGTCGACGCCGCGACAGCTGAGCAGGCGGCCCTTGAACTTCTCGGCCTGCCCGCGGGCCCCACCGCGCTGTTCTGCACGAACAACCGCATCAGCCAGGGCGCGATCCGCGCCCTCTACAAGGCCGGGACCACGCTCCCCCTGGCAGGCTTCGACGACTTCGACCTCTCCGACATCCTCGGCCTCCCTCTGACACTCGTCTCCTACGACGCCGACGAGATCGGGCGGCAGGCGGCACGTCTTCTGCTCGACCGTCTGGGCCACCGCGACGCGGAACCGCCCGCCTCCCGCCGCATCACCGTGCCGACCCGCGTGATGCGCTACGGCCCGCACACCGGGTGAACCCTCTGCGGGGGACGCCAAGGCCCGCATCAACGTGCGGTGTTGGCGCGCACAGGGCTGCCCTGCACCGGTGCTGGTGTTCCGTACGAGCGCGACCAGAGAGGCAAGGACCGTCGAGGGAGGCCCAACGGCCAACAGGAAGGCTGAGCATGCAGTTCCCCACCAGTGTCGCGGACCGCCCGATCGTCCGGCAGGCGGTCCAGCGCCTCGACGCCCTGGGTGACCCGCGCTACGGGCAGACGCTGGTGCGCTGCCTGGACGACACCTTGGCCCGCACCATTCAACCGATGCCCGACTGCACCGCCTTCGTGGTGACCGGAGACATCCCCGCCATGTGGCTGCGCGACTCCTCCGCACAACTGATGCCCTTCCTGGCGCTCGTGCGGGACGATCCCCCTCTGCAGGACCTTGTGATGGCGGTGCCGGGACGGCAGTTCCAGCAGATCGAGCGCAACACCTACGCCAATGCGTTCAACGCGGAGCCCTCGGGCGCGGCCCACGATCCGGACGACCTGTGCACCGACCCGTGGGCGTGGGAGGAGAAGGACGAGGTCGACTCCCTCGCCTTCCCGCTCCTGCTGGCCCACCGCTCCTGGCCGGCCGGCGGGCGGACCGACCACCTTGCCCAGACGGCGCGCATCGCACGCATCGTCATCACGGTCTGGCGCACCGAGCAGGACCACGAGGGCCTCTCCTCGTACCGCTTCGTACGCACTGCCGGTCCCCGGAGCGACACCCTGCCGAACTCGGGGAGGGGAACGCCGTTCGGCCGGACCGGTATGACCTGGAGCGGCTTCAGACCGAGCGACGACGCCTGCGTCTACGGATACAACGTGCCCGCGAATCTCTGTGCCGTCGCCGCCCGTTGTGGGAACGTTCGCGACGAGGGGCAACGACAGAAGGCTGGGCATGTTGGCGTCGTCCATCAGAAGCGTGTTGCCGCGTCCGTCCACTTCGTAGGCGTAGATCGTGCCGAACTCGGGGTGGCGGACGGTTCCGTGGCGCAGTACCGCCTCGCGCAGTTCCGCCGCCAACCCGGCCGCTTCGGCGGCGACTTCCGTTTCCCCGAGGTGGCGCGCGACGTCGACGGCGCCACGATCCTCGTTACCTCGCCACACGGAGGTTCGTCCTCTCCGAGGCCAATCCGACCTGGTGTCGCACGCGAGTCGTTCCACAAGGACGACCCGCGCCGGTTCACCCGCCCATGGTTCTCCTGGGCCAACGCGATGTACGCCGAACTGGCCCTGGACGTCAGCTGATTCGGCACACGCCTCTTGTGGGCGGCCCGCACGGCCGACTGACGCCACCGCGAGGTGAGGGGACGTCAGCGCCTCACGCCGGTGCCGAGCGCCAGTCGGGCATGTCCTCGAAGTGGACGTCGTAGCGGTCCTGTTCGGGAACGAGCGACTCGAACTTCGCCTCGCCGCGGCTGATGGCGCCCAACTGCTCGAAGTACTCGAACCGTTCGATGCCGGGGCTGAGGACGACGACCACGTCGGCGACGTCGTCGTCCTCAGCCCCGAAAGCGTGCGGCAGGCCCGGTGGAATGATGACGAGGCCGCCCTTTCGCACGGTCGTCAACGTATCGCCCAGACGGAAGAGCATCGTTCCGTCGAGCATGTAGAAGACCTCGTGCGAGAGCTTGTGGTGGTGCGGTGGTGCTCCGTCGGCGCCGGTCTTGAGGGTGAGACGACTGGCGCTGACCGCACCACCGTCGGCGAGCAGTTCGAACGCGCCGTCCGCGAGGGACGCGCCCGCCGCCGCGCCGGGTTGGACCACCAGCGCTTCGGCCATGGCTTCCATGGTGACTCCTTCGGCCGGGCGAGGCACCTCGCAGTGCGAGACAGGGTCAGCGCCTTGCGCACCCGTCCACGACAACCGCACCGGTGGCAGTACGCCCGTTGGATCCGCGACCAGGACAACGCTACCTATAGGAAGCGGACATATCGACCTGAACGGCGGAGCGCTCCGCGGCGGGCCCTTCTTTGCCCGGTGAGACTTCCGACCGCTATGTCCCCCCTGTACCGTGCAAGAAGACCAAGGGACCAACCGGAACGAAAGCGGGCAACCGTGGTGGATCCGGAGCATGGACCGGGGCGCGGGGACAAGGTCGGCCTGCTCGGGCGCCAGGTGGAGTGTGCCGTCCTCGACAGGCTCGTCGACGCCGTCCGTACGGGAGAGAGCCGCGCACTCGTGATCCACGGGCCTCCCGGCATCGGCAAGTCCGCGCTGCTGGGACACCTGACGGACTCGCCGGGCGACCTGCGTGTGCTGCGCGCGGTCGGCATCGAATCCGAGATGGAGCTGCCGTTCGCGACACTGCACCAGCTCTGCGTGCCGCTGGTCGACCGCCTGGAGCACCTGCCCGGCCCGCAGCGTACGGCGCTCGAGACCGTCTTCGGGATACGCGCGGGACCACCGCCCGGCCGCTTCCTGGTGGGCATGGCGGTGCTCAGCCTGCTGTGCGACGCGTCGCAGAAGCGCCCGCTGCTGTGCCTGGTCGACGACGCCCACTGGATGGACCGCGCCTCGGCGCAGGTCCTGGGCTTCGTCGCCCGCCGCCTCCTGGCGGAGTCGATCGCCCTCGTCTTCGGCGCCCGAGAGCGGGCCCCGGATCTGCTCGGACTGCCGGACCTGGAAGTCACCGGACTGCGGGGCGCGGCCGCGCACACCCTGCTCGAATCCGCCACGCACACCCGCCTCGACCACGACATACGCAGCCGGTTCGTGGCGGAGACCCAAGGCAATCCCCTCGCCCTCCTCGAACTGCCCCGCGCCCTGTCCGTGACCCAGCTGGCAGGCGGCTTCGGTCTCCTGAACACCGACACCGTCCCGGGCCTGATCGAGCAGAGTTTCCTGCGCCGGATCGAGGACCTCCCCGAACAGACCCGGCTGCTCCTGCTGATAGCCGCCGCCGACCCCGTCGGCGATCCCGCCCTGGTGTGGCGGGCCGCCGATCGGCTCGGAGTGACACCCGAGGAAGCGCTCGCCGACGGCACGGACGGGCTTCTGTCGTTCGACCTCTGCGTGACCTTCCGGCATCCGCTGGTCAGGTCGGCCGTGTACCGGTCGGCCACGGAGAGCGAGCGCCGGTCGGCACACCTGGCGCTGGCGGAGGCGACCGACCCGCGGGCGGACCCGGACCGCCGGGCCTGGCACCTGGCGTCCGCGACGGCCGGCCCGGACGAGTCGGTCGCCGCCGAGCTCGAACGGTCCGCCGGACGGGCACAGGCGCGGGGCGGGCTCGCCGCCGCGGCCGCGTTCCTCCAGCGGTCCGTCGTCCTGACCGTGGACACCTCACGACGCGCCGAGCGGGCCCTCGCGGCCGCCGACGCCAGCCTCCAGGCCGGCGACCTCGACGCCGCCCGTCGCTTCGTCGACGTGGCCGACCAGAACGCCAGGAGCGATTTCCAGCGCGTGCGGGCGCACCTGGTCCGCAGCCAGATCACCTTCGCCGCCGGCCTCAACCGTGACGCGCCACCGCTGCTGCTCACGGCCGCGCAGCGACTCGAACGGTTCGACGCGAACCTCGCCCGCGAGACCTATCTGCTGGCGTGGGGCACCTCCGCGCTGGTCGCCGCCGACGCCGTCAGCCTCAGGGCGATCTCCCAGGCCATGAGGGAGCTGCCGCGGTCGACGGCGCCGCCCCGTGCCCTCGATCTCGTGACCGAGGGCTACGCGCTGCTGGTCACCGACGGCCGTGCCGCCGCCGTACCCGTCCTGAAGCGCGCGGCCGCCGCGCTCGCGGACCTGCCCGCGCTCGACCTCCTCAAGTGGGGCTGGGTGGCCAACGGCGTCAGCGCGGCCGTCTGGGACGACCGGGCCATGCGCACCATGTACGGCCGGGCCGTCGAGGTGGTGCGCGCCGCGGGCGCCCTCACCGAGCTCCCGTTCTGTCTCGCGTCGCTGGGAATGGCGACCACCTGGACCGGGAACTTCACCGGGGCCGCGGCGATCGTCGACGAGGCGGACATCGTCGCCGCGGCGACCGGCGTTCCCATCGCCCCGCACGTCAAGCTCCGCCTCGGTGCGCTGCGGGGCCGTACCGCCGACGTCGAGCCCCTCATCTCGGCCACGGTCGAGGACGCGGGCGCGAGTGGCCAGCTGATGGGGGTCACCGTGGCCCAGTGGTCGGCCGCCGTGCTCTACAACGGCCTGGCCCGCTACGAGCAGGCGCTGGCGGCCGCGCAGACCAGTGCCCGGATCCCCGAACTGTGGGTCTCGGTGTGGGTCCTGCCCGAGCTCGTGGAGGCGGCGGTCCGGGTCGGCGACGCGGAGGCCGCCGGCGGGGCTCTGGAAGGGCTCACGGACGCGGCGGAACCGTGCGACACCGACTGGGCGCAGGGAATCCTGGCCCGCTGCCGGGCACTGCTGAGTGACGGCGCCTCCGCGGACGGCCTCTACCGCAGGGCGATAGAACGGCTGGCAAGGACGCGCCTGCGCCCCGAGCTCGCCCGGACCCATCTGCTGTACGGCGAGTGGCTGCGCCGTAAGCGCCGACGGGTCGAGGCACGCGAGCATCTGCGGACCGCGTACACGATGTTCGCGGCCATCGGGATGGAGGCGTTCGCCGAACGAGCCCGCCGCGAGCTGCTGGCCAGTGGCGAGTCGATCCGCAAGCACAGGCTGGAGACGTCCTCGGGGGACGAGCTGACGCCGCAGGAGAAGCAGATCGCGCTGCTCGTGCGCGACGGCTTCTCCAACCCGGAGGTGGGCTCCCGGCTGTTCCTCAGCCCGCGGACGGTCGAGTGGCACCTGCGGAAGATCTTCACCAAGCTGTCGATCACCTCCCGCAGACAGCTCCGCGACGCCCTGCCCCGCAGCGCGTACGAGCCCGCACCGGAGCATGGGTTCAGGCGATGAGCTGCTGGCCGCCGTCGACGTCGTAGGTCGCCCCGGTCAGGGCCGTGTTGGACATCAGGTGCAGGGCCAGTTCGGCCACGTCCGACGGCCCCACGACCCGCCGTATCGGCAGGGTGGCGCGCAGCTGCTGCCGCCGCTCCTCGAGTGCGTCGCCCAGCAGCCGTGCCGACAGCGGGGTGTCGACGAAGCCCGCGGCGATCGCGTTGACCCGGACCGGCGAGATCTCCAGTGCGGCGTTCGCCGTGATGGCCGGGAGCGCGGCGGCCGCGATGGCCGCGACGCTCAGCCCCACGCCGGGACGGCGGGCATGCGTGCCGGTGATGAAGGTGAGCGATCCGCCGGGCGCGACACACGTCGCACACTCCCGTGCGATGCGCAGCGAACCCAGCAGGTGTTCCTCCAACACGCTCCGGACCTGCTCGAAGTCCATCTGGGCGAGCGGCGCGTACGTCGGCCCGCCGCCCGCGACGAGGACGTGGTCGACGGGAGCGGGCAGCTCGCCGAAGAACCGTTCCAGTCCCGGGGCGTCGCTCAGATCGAGGGTGCCGGCGGACGCTCCGAGTTCGTCACGCGCGGCATCGAGCCGCTCCCGGTCGCGACCGGTGATGATGATCTTCGCGCCGGCCGCGCGGGCCTGGCGTGCCGTTTCCAGGCCGATGCCCGAGCTGCCACCGATGACGACGACCGTGCTTCCCGAGAGATCGTTCACTGGTCCTCCCTTCGCGCCCGCGCGGCGGGCGCGAGCCGGTGGTGCGGGGACACGTCCTCCGGACCAGTCTCGAACGGTTCGGCGGTTCTCGCGCCCGTGGTACTCACTGGCCCGTGGCCGCCCAGGGCGCCCGCCCGGGCCGCTGCCGCGCGTACGGGGCCGTGAGGCCCACCGCCCGGGCCGCCGCACTCGCCTCCGCGCCGCTGCCCGACGACGGACCAGTGACTTCCACGGGCGCGAGGCGCTCGGCGCGGCGTGAGGCTGGAGGCAGGCCACGCGGGACCTCCCCGCGGCTGCCGAAGGGAGTGGGCATGTCCAATCACTTCAGTGCGGCCTACCTCAAGTTCCCCGGCGACGACGCGCGCCTGGACCTGACCGACCTGTACGTCTTCCCGACGCCCGGCGCCCCGGGGAGGACGACGCTGATCATCGACGTGAACCCCTTCACCACAGGGCTCAGCGCCACTCCGCCCTTCCTGATGAGCCCGGAGTTCCACCCGGACGCGGTGTACCGGATCAACATCGACAGCGACGGGGACAACCAGGCCGACGCCGCCTTCTCCACCGTCTTCACGGACGCGGAGGGCGGCAGGCAGGTGGGCACGGTCTCCTACGCCATAGGCGACGACGCCCGGCGGATGGAGCCGGCAGGAGAGGTGATCGCCTCGGCGGTGCCGGTCGGCTTCGACGCCGCGGCGCACCCCGTGCAGGCGGGCGAATGCGAACTGTTCATGGGGGTGCGCAGCGATCCCTTCTTCGCCGATGCCGAAGGCGCGCTGCACGGCTTCGACTGGACGGGCGAGGACTCGTTCGCCGGCAAGGACGTGCAGTGCATCGCGCTCCAGGTGCCCGACGACATGCTCGGACCCGACCCGGCGATCTCGGTGTGGGCGACCGTCAGCGTGCGCCACGACGGCACGCTGGTCCAGGTGGACCGCGGCGGGAACCCGACCATCAACCCGTTCATCAATCCCGACTACGCCAAGGACCGGTACAACGCCGGACACCCGGCGGACGACGTCGCGACGTATCTGCAGCCGTGGTCGAGACTCCTCCAGGAGAACGGCTATCCGGCCGCGGAGGCGACCGAGGCGGCCGCCTCGGTCCTGCCGGACGTCCTGCACTACGACCGCGACCGGCCCGCCGCCTACCCCAACGGCCGCAGCCTGACCGACGACGTGTTCAGCGCCCGTATGTCCTTCCTGACCCACGGCGAGGTCACCTCGGACGGGCTGTCGCCGCACGACGACATGCTGACCGAGTTTCCCTACCTCGGACCGCCCCACCGGTGATCAGGACCGAGGCAGCCGATCATGAACATCCCCGGCAAGAAGGTCGCCGTCATCACCGGTGCGTCGCAGGGCATCGGCGCGGGCCTGGTCGACGCCTACCGCAAGCTCGGCCACCGGGTCGTCGCGACCTCCCGCAACATCTCTCCCTCCGACGACCCGGACGTCCTCACCGTCCGCGGTGACATCGCGGACCCCGCCGCGGCGGAGCACCTCGCCGCCACCGCAATCGAGCGGTTCGGGCGCATCGACACCCTGGTCAACAACGCCGGCCTCTTCATCGGCAGGCCGTTCACGGAGTACTCCCAGGAGGACTACGAGGCGATCGTCGGCGTCAACCTGACCGGCTTCTTCCGGATCACCCAGCTCGCCGTCGAGCAGATGCTCCGCCAAGGCGGCGGACACCTCGTCCAGGTCACCACCAGCCTGGTCGACTACGCCAGTTCCACCGAACCCTCCGTGCTCGCCTCCCTGACCAAGGGCGGCCTGCAGTCCGCCACCAAGTCCCTCGCCATCGAGTACGCGGCGCGCGGCATCCGCAGCAACGCGGTCGCGCTGGGCATCATCAGAACGCCGATGCACCCGGAGGAGGACGAGGAACTCGCGAGGAAACATCCGCTCGGACGGATGGGCGAGGTGGGGGACGTCGTCGAGGCCGTTCTCTACCTCGACACCGCGTCCTTCGTGACGGGCGTGACACTGCACGTCGACGGAGGCCGGAGCGCCGGTCACTGAGCGGCGGTGGGAGGCCGTACCTCCCAGCAGGGAGACAACAGGTCGTGGCGCGGGTGGCGGTCGGGGACGGAGCATGGCGGGAGTGAGGCGCTGGGCACGTCGGGCCCGCCGACGACCGGTCCGCCCGACCCGCCGGACGGTCCGGGCGCCCGCCCGCACGGTCCGGAGGTACCCGATGAACGGCAACCGTCCTGGGACGAACACGCTGACCGTCACCGTGTTCGTCTTCCCCGGCGTGCGGCTGCTCGATGTGACCGGCCCCGTCGAGGTGTTCGCCTCGGCCAACGAGTTCGGGGGCCGCTACCGCGTGCAGATCGTGTCCGAGGACGGGGCCGACGTGATCACCTCGGCAGGGACCCGCATCAGTGCCGATCGTTCCGTCGACGAGGTCCGTGAACCCTCCGATGTGCTGATGATCCCGGGTGGCCCGGAGTGGGAGACGCTGATCAAGGACGATGCCCTGCTGGATGTCGTCCGTCGGCTGAACAGGACGGCGGGATGCACGGCCTCCGTGTGCTCGGGAGCGTTCCTGCTGGCCGCTGCCGGGCTGCTCGACGGTCGCCGGGCCACGACACACTGGCGCTTCACACGCCAACTGGCCCTGCGTTTCCCGTCCGTGCGGGTCGCGCCGGACGCCATCTTCGTGCGCGACGGCAAGATGATGACGTCGGCGGGCGTGAGCGCCGGGATCGACCTGTCCCTGGCGCTGGTGGAGGAGCACTACGGCGCGGACGTCGCTCGGGCGGTCGCGAAGGACATGGTCGTCTTCATGCAACGACCCGGAGGGCAGTCCCAGTTCAGCGTCCGCTCTCAAGTCCCCTACTCACGCCAGGAGTTGCTCCGCCGGATCCTGGACGCGGTGGCCGAGGACCCGGGTGCCAACCACAGCCTGCCGGCGATGGCGCGGCGCGCCGGGGTCAGCGTCCGCCACCTGGCCCGGCTCTTCCAGGAGGAAGCGGGCACGACGCCGGGCAGGTATGTGGAGCAGGTACGGGTGGAGGCCGCCCAGGTGCTGCTGGAGACGGGCGACGACCCCATGGCGGCGGTGGCGCGCCGCACCGGATTCGGCTCACCGGAGTCCCTGCGCCGTGCGTTCGTACGGCACCTGGGTGTCACCCCGGGTGTCTTCCGCTCCCGGTTCCGGACGACCGGCACAGGCCTCAAGGACGCGGAACCGGCGGGGAGTTCGGGGTAGTCGGCCGACGTGGATGCCCGGCCGGTGACCGGCCGGCGTCACGCCTCGCCGACGCCCCTGCCCGGCATCCGCTCCGCGAGTGCGGCTCGCGATTCGGGGGCGGCGAAAGGGTCGGCGAAGTACTGCGTCTCGTGCACCACATGACCGCCGGCGAACTCCATGACGCTGACCGAGACCGTGGGCACCCCGTCGTAGGTGATGACGCATTCGCTCACCCACAGGTCACCGCCGCCGACGATGCGGCGGAGGGCGAAGTGCCGGTCGGCGGCGTGCCCGCCGCGTTGCGCCGAGATCGCCGCGCGTCCCCGGAAACGCTCGCCCGACTGCGGGTAGTCCAGGACCGCGTCCTGGGCGTAGACGGCGTGCTCGGCGTCGATGTCGCCGCGCTCCGAGGCTCGCCAGTGCTCCTCGATCGCGGCCCTGATGCCGCTGTGCGGATCCATCGCGTGGTCCCTTCGGTGAGCGCGCGGGACGGGCCGCTCCTGAACGGGTCCCGAGGCCCTCTCCACGGTATGAGACCGGCGCCGGTCGCGCTCATCGTCGTGAGCCCGCCGCTGTCGGTCCACGACCTGACCGGCCGGACGGCGCACATGCTGGGTGGTGTGCCTCAGGGAGCGGCCCGCCACCACCAGCCAGGCGAATACAAGTGCCGTGTACAGCGCGGCAGTTGTCCAGCCGAGCGGCGCGGACCCGGTACGGGTGGCGAGCGTGCCGGTGGCCGTCACGCAGGCACCCACCGGGAAGATGAAGGACCACCACGTCGGCGCGAACGGCAGACCGGCGCGGATCGTCCGTACCGTCAGCCCCGTGGCGAGGGCCAGCCAGAGCATGGCGAAGCCCCACACCACGATGCCGCCCAGCAGCGCCAGCACCGCGGTGCCGCGGGCGTAGGGCGCGGGCAGCGCACCCGGTGCCACCGAGGCCAGTGCGCCCAGTGCCGTGACCGACTGCCCGAGCGCGCCCAGACCGATCCAGACGGTGGGCACCGTGGCGCCGGTGGGTACCTCGTGGTGCACCAGGCGGCCGTAGATCATGGCCAGGACCAGCAGTGTCGCGATCAGGCCGAGTCCGAGCATCGCGTAGCAGCCCAGCAGGAGGGTGAGCCGCGGCTGCCCGGCCGGCGTGTGCGGGACGAGCAGCGCGCCCGTCGCGGCGGAGACCATCGGCGGTACCACCGGCATCAGCCAGCCGCCGAACGCCGCGTCCGGAGCGAAGCGGTGCCGCGTGACCATGAGGTACGGCACCGTACAGGCGGTGACCAGGCCCAGTGCGGTCCCGGTCAGCCACAGTACCCAGTCCACGCCCACCGCCACGTCGAGCCCGATCACGTCCTTGCCCAGCAGGAGCGCGCCGGCACCCACCGTGAGCAGCGCCATCGGCGGCGCGCCGAAGAACTGGGCCATCACCGGGTCGGCGGCGTGGGAACGGATCGCCCGCTGCCGGAGGTAGCGCGCGGCCAGCACGACCAGCAGGATCCCGGCGCCCGCCCACACCACCGTGGCCGCCGCTCGCAGGCCCGGAAAGGTACGCGGCAGGGTGGCCGCCGCGTTGGCGACGATGCCCGTGCCCATCACCGCCGCGAACCAGGTGGGGCCGAGGAGCGGGCGTGCCGCCGGGTGAGCGGCGGGAGGTGAGGGACGGGTCGGTAGGGAGAGATCCATGATCCGCACCCTAAGTTCGGGCAGGGGTGGCTCTGTTGATCATGTCCTGATGTGAGGGGGCCCCGGCACATACCGAGCGTCGGCGGGCCGCGCGGGCCGGTGAGGACCAGGGTGTCCCACCGGTGCGACCGACCGCCTCCGCGCGGGACCGTGACAAGCACAAGCGGCCTCGCGCGCAGGACGCGGGGCCGGATCCCGGACGGCAGGAGTGGTCGTGATGGCGAAGGTACTTTTCGTGGTGTCCGGAGCGACGTACTGGGTCCTCAAGGACGGCAGCAGGTACGCGACCGGCTACTGGGCCGAGGAGTTCGCGGCTCCGTACAAGGCGATCACCGAGGCGGGACACGACGTCGTGGTCGCCACCCCGAACGGCGTGACACCGAACGTCGACATGATGAGCCTGCGCCCCTCCATGGCGGGCGGCGAGCAGGGAGCACTCGAACTGGAGCAGATCATCCGCTCCGCCGAGGTGATGCGGCGGCCGCTGCAACTGTCCGACGTCCGGCTCGAGGACTACGACGCGGTGTACCTGCCCGGCGGCCACGGCCCCATGTCGGACCTGTGGCTGGACGCCGACGTGGGCCGGATCCTGACGGCGCAGCTCGCCTCGGGCAAGCCCCTCGCGATCGTCTGCCACGGCCCCGCCTCGATCCTGGCCACCAGGATCCACGGCAAGTCGCCCTTCAACGGCCGCCGGATCACCTGCTTCACCGACGAGGAGGAAGAGGCCGTCGGGCTGGCCTCCAGGGCGCCATGGCTGCTGGAGACGGAGCTCAAGGAGAAGATCGGCGTCGACTTCAGCCGCGGCGAGATCTGGAAGCCGTACATGGTGGAGGACCAGAACCTCATCACCGGGCAGAACCCGGCCTCGGCCGCGGTCCTGGCGGAGCGGCTGCTGGTGCTGCTGAAGTAGCGGCGCGACCAGTGAGAATCCCTGGCGCGAAGCACCGGCCGTGCGGAGGACCCTCGTCATGTCGGCTTTTCGACCCAGTGCGGAGGCGTGAACCATGGACATGAAGCTCGAGGTCGTCGTGGTGCCGGTCACGGACGTCGACCGGGCCAAGGACTTCTACACGGCATTGGGCTGGCGGCTCGACGCCGACGTCGCCACCGACGAGAACTTCCGGGTCGTGCAGATGACCCCGCCGGGCTCGCCGGCCTCGGTCATCTTCGGCACGTCGGTCTCGTCGCAGACACCGGGCTCGGCCCAGGGCCTGCATCTGATCGTCGACGACATCGGCGCCGCCCACGACGAGCTCAAGCGGCGCGGCGCGGACCCCGGCGACGTCTTCCACGACGCCGGAGGCGTCTTCCACCACGCCGGGACCGACGCCCGGGTGCCGGGCCCCGACCCGCGCCGCAGCAGCTACGGCTCGTTCCTGTCGTTCAACGACCCGGACGGCAACGGCTGGGTGCTGCAGGAGATCACCAATAGGCTCCCCGGCCGCCTCGACCCCGCGACGACGGCCTTCGCCTCGGCCTCGGACCTGGCGAGCGCGCTGCGCCGTGCCGCGGCCGCACACGGCGAGCACGAGGCGCGCACCGGCAAGGAGGACCCGGACTGGCCGGACTGGTACGCGCGGTACATGGTGAGCGAGCAGGCCGGCACCGAGCCGCCGACGTGAGCCCCTCGGCCGCCGGAGCGCTGGACGGGGCCGTCGCGCTCGTCACCGGCGCCAGCAGCGGTATCGGTGCCGCGACCGCGCGCCGGCTGGCCGGTGAGGGCGCGGCGGTGGCCCTCGTCGCCCGCCGCCGGGACCGCCTGCGCCGGCTCGCCGAGGACATCACGCGGCGGGACGGCCGGGCCCGGGCGGTGGAGGCCGACATCACCGAGCCCGAGCAGGCCTACCAGGCGGTGCAGGAAACGCGCGAGGAGCTCGGGCGCCTGGACATCCTGGTCAACAACGCCGGGGTCATGCTGCTCGGCACGGCCCTGCACACGACGACCGAGGAGTGGGACCGGATGGTCTCACTGAACGTGTCCGCGCTGCTGCACGTCACGCACGCCGCGGTCCCGCACCTGATCGACGCTGCGGCGACGTCCCCGCGGCAGGTGGCCGACATCGTGAACGTCAGCTCGACGGCCGGACGGGTCGCCCGCCCCTCCAGCAGCGTCTACAACCTGACCAAGTTCGGTCTCAACGGCTTCACCGAGGCGCTGCGCCAGGAGCTCCTCGTCGAGCGCGTCCGCGTCAGCGTGGTCGAGCCCGGCACCGTACAGACGGAGCTGGTGCACCACCTCGGCGGCGCCACCCGCACCGCGGCCCTCCAGCAGGTCAGCGGCATCGAGCCGCTGCAGGCCGCGGACATCGCGGACGCGATCGGCTACATCGTCACGCGGGAACGGCGGGTGGCCGTCAACGAGATGCTCGTGCGCGCCGGCGACCAGACGTGGTGACCGGGCAGGGCCGACGCGAGACGGGAGACGACAAACGCAGACGGGGGACGGGCGACGGGGGACGCAGACGGGAGACGGACGGATGAAGCACGACTACGACGTCATCGTCATCGGCGGCGGCTCACCGGGTGAGCACTGCGCGGGCGCCCTCGCGGACGGCGGACTGCGAGTGGCGCTCGTGGAGCGCGAGTTGGTCGGCGGGGAGTGCTCGTACTTCGCGTGCATCCCGTCCAAGACCCTGCTGCGCCCGGGCGAGGCCGTGCAGGGCGCGCGCGAGGCCGCGGCCACCGCCGAGGTGGACATCGAACAGGCGCTGGCCTGGCGGGACTTCATGGTGTCGGACTACTCCGACGCCGGACAGGAGCGCTGGCTCGCCGCCAACGGCATCGACCTGCTGCGGGGTTCGGGCCGGCTCGCCGGACCGGGTGCGGTGGAGGTGGCCGGTACCCGCTACACGGCTGACCACGTCGTACTGGCCACCGGCGCCTCGCCGATCGTGCCTCCCGTGCCCGGCCTGCGCGAACTGGACGGCCTCTGGACCAACCGCGAGGTGACCGGCATGAAGACGGTCCCGCGGCGGCTGCTCATTCTGGGTTGCGGACCGGTCGGCGTCGAGATGGCACAGGCCGTACGGCGTCTCGGCGGCGAGGTGGTGCTCACCGGCCAGGACCACCACGTACTGCCGCGCGAGCCCGAGCCGCTGGGCCGGGCCCTCGGCGAGGCACTGCGGCGCGACGGCATCGAACTCGTCCTGGGCCGGCGCGCCGTCGCCGCCCGGCAGGACGCCGAGGACTACGTCCTGGTCCTCGACGACGGGCGGGAACTGCGCGGCGACAAGCTGCTGGTGGCCACCGGACGCCGCCCACGGACCCACGACCTGGGCCTCGAAACGGTCGGCGTGAACGCCACCGACAGGGGCGTCCCCGTCGACAGCCGGCTGCGCGCCGCCGAACGGCTCTGGATCGTCGGCGACGCGACCGGCCTGTGGATGCTCACCCATGTCGGCAAGTACCAGGGCGAGGTCGTCGCCGACAACATCCTCGGCCATCCCCGCGAAGCCGACTACACGGCCGTGCCGCGCGTGGTCTATACGGACCCGCAGGCGGCGGCCGTAGGCGCGGGCGAGGGGCAGTTCAGCGCCACGGTCCCGATCTCCGAGGTCGCCAAGACGGCCGCCTACACCCGCGCGTACGCCGACTCCGTGGGCTTCCTGACCCTGCTCAGCGACGGCCGGACGGTCACCGGTGCCTACGCGCTGGGTCCGGAGGCGGGGGAGTGGCTGCAGCAGGCGACCCTGGCCGTACGCGCCCAAGTCCCGCTGGACGTACTGCGGGACACCATCCAGCCGTTCCCGACCTTCTCGGAGATCTACGTCGCCGCACTCAACGACCTGCACCACCAGGTGGCACGGAGCCACGCGGCCGAGGGACGCATCCCCGCATGACGCGCCCGGACCTTCCGTCCGTGCGGATGACCTTGCATCGACGAGGAGACGAAGAAAGGTGGCTCACGCCATGCGTTCCGACATCGTTCCCGGCGGGGTCTTCCCGGACTTCGCCCTGCCCGACCACACCGGCACGGTCCGCACGCTCAGCGAGCTCCAGGGCCGCGACCCGCTGGTCCTCACGCTGGCGCGCGGCCACTACTGCCCGAAGGAGCACCAGCAGCACCAGGAGATGGCCGAGGTGCTCCAGCCGAAGACGGCGGTGGCCTATACACAGATGGCGACCATCGCCACCGACGAGCACCACACGCTGCAGGAGTTCCGCCTGTCGGTCGGAGCGCAGTGGACGTTCCTGTCCGACCCGGGCCGGATCGTCCAACGGGAGCTGGACATCCAGGAGTACACCGATCCCGAGCACGACCCGATGATCCCGCACACTCTGGTTCTGAAGCCGGGCCTGGTCGTGCACCGCGTCTACAACGGCTACTGGTTCTGGGGTCGTCCCTCGGCCTACGACCTCTGGCACGACCTGCGCGAGGTGACCCGCGATATCCGGCCGGACTGGGACCTCGCCGCCCCCGGCCTGCGCGAGGAGTGGGACTCCGGCGAGCGTTCGTCCTTCCACGGATGGGACCGGCGAGCCGTGGAGGCGCAGACTTGACCGCGCCTACCGCCGTGTCCGAGTGGGTGATGTGTCCGCTCGGGCCGGCTGTTCCTGACCGGTTCGGGATCCCAGCTCGCCCGTCCGGCGGGGCCGGACCATGGCGGCCGCCATCGCGGCGAACACGACGGCCCAGACGACCGCGGCCACCCAGCCCTCCCAGCGACCCGTGCTCGTCAGCCACGAGGTTCCGGTCGCGCGCCCCAACTCGTGTGTGGTGACCGCGTACATACCGATCGGGAAGACGAGGTTCCACCAGCCGAGGTCGTAGCGCAGCGGGATGCGGCGCACGACGTGCCGCCACACGCCCAGGGCCAGCAGGAGCGGGATCAGCCAGCTCGAGAAGGCCCACAGGACGACGGCCGCTCCGACGAGCAGCGGACGGGACAGCAGCGTCTCGTCCGGTGGCAGTGCCGTCAGCCGGACGGCGGCGAGCACGGCGATCGCCGCCGCTCCCATGAAGATCCACACCGAGGTCATGAGGCCTTCCGGCTGGATGGGCCGGGCGAGCAGTCTCGTCAGAACGATCGCCGCGGTCAGCAGATACTGGATCAGGCCGATGGCCCAGCACACCACGGCCAGTACGGCCAGGGCGTGGCTGGGGGCGGCCCGGGCCAGCGAGGCCGCCGCGACGGCCACCGACTCCGAACCCACCGCCCACAGGAACCAGGTGCCGTTGGCCTGGTCGGGCGAAGGGTTCCGCTTCAAGGTGGTGATGAGCGCGAGCGGCACCGCGTAGTCCAACACCAGCCATCCCAGGGCTCCGAACGCCAGGAACGCCCCGGCCACCGCGGTGTGACCGTCCGGCACCAGACGCGCCGCCAGCACGTTGGCGGAGACGGCGAGGGTGAGCAGCACGAAGGCCCGCGGCCCGAGGAGGGTCGCCACGAAGCGTTGGCGCCGGCGCAGCATCCACCAGCCGTAGGAGGGAACCAGCACCGCGAAGCCCGCGAGAGCCACCCACAGGAGTACGGCGGAGGCCGTGCCGGCGCCGTTGACGTAGAGGGCCGTGGAGACGATTCCGGTGCCCATGACGAAGGACAGCGACGCGGCGTTGAGGCGCGTCACCGCGGCGGAGAGGGCCGCGCGGTACCCGGACGGCGGGGGAGCGGGGTCGGCGGGCCCCAACGCGGGAGATGAGGGCTCAGAGCGCTGGGCAGCGTCGTCGCGGCCGGTACCGGCGAGCCAGTCGGCGAGGACGGCGGCGTGACCGCGGTCCATGGCGCGTCCGTCCGCTTGGCCGTCCAAGGCGGAGGTCTGCTCACTGACCCCGTGGTAGGTGATCTGCTCACTCATGACACGTCCTCCGGCCGCTTTCGCCGTACGAGCATTTTAGGGCGATGCGCATGTCACGGCTTCCTGGCGAGTGGCTGTGCGGGCCGGTGCTCACTGGAACGCCGCCGCCACGACAGCCTTCTGTTCCAGGCCGTGCCGGCGGCTGGAGCCGACCGCGGGTGCGGTGGCCTCCGGCCGGCTGACGCAGTCCACGAGGCGTCCCGCCGTGCGGTACAGGCGCGGCGGGAGGAAGGACCACGGTCCCTGGTTCTCCGGTTCCTCCTGCACCCACCGCACGTCCGCCGTGGCCGGGAAGCGGGCGAGTTCCGCCGCGAGCTCCTCCTCGGGGAACGGGTAGAGGCGTTCGAGGCGGACGATCGCCGTGTCGGTCGTGCCGGTCGCGTTCCGGTGGGCGTCGAGGTCGTGGAAGACCTTGCCGGAGCACAGCAGGACGCGTGCGACCTTACCGGGATCCACGGTGACGTCCGGCAGGACCGGGCGGAAGCCTCCCTCGGTGAAATCGGTCAGGGCGGAGACGGCCGCCTTCGACCGCAGCATCGACTTCGGGGTGAACACCACCAGCGGCCGCTTGCGAGGGGCCAACGCCTGCTGCCTGAGCAGGTGGAAGTAGTTGCCCGGCAGCGACGGCATGGCCACCGTCATGTTGTCCTGCGCGCACAGTTGCAGGAACCGTTCGACGCGCGCCGAGGAGTGGTCCGGTCCCTGGCCTTCCAGGCCGTGGGGCAGCAGGAGCGTCACACCGGATCGCCGGCCCCACTTCTGCTCGGACGACGCGATGTACTCGTCCACGACCGTCTGCGCGCCGTTGACGAAGTCCCCGAACTGGGCTTCCCACAGCACCAGCGCCTCGGGGCGGGCCGCGGCGTAGCCGTACTCGAAGGCCAGGGCGGCCAGTTCGGACAGCATGGAGTCGTACGGCGTGAAGGTCGCCGCCCCCGGACCGAGGGAACGCAGCGGGGTGTGTTCGGCGCCGGTGTGTCGGTCGGTCAGTACGGCGTGGCGCTGGCCGAAGGTGCCGCGCCGCGAGTCCTGCCCGGCCAGGCGCACGGGCACGCCTTGCAGCAGCAGCGAACCGATCGCCAGTGTCTCCGCGGTGGCCCAGTCGACGGTGCCGGAGTCGAGGCTCGCCGCGCGCCGCTTCAGCTGCGGCAGGACGCGCGGGTGCACGGCGAAGCCCTCCGGCAGCTCGCTCTGCGAGGCGATGACCCGCCGGGCGGTCGCTTCGTCGATCGCTGTGGCCGGCGGGTGGGCTTCGGACCGCGGGGATTGCTGCACGGCGGCCGCGACATTCTTGGCGAAGGCCGGAGCGGGCAGTGACCGGGTCTCGGTGAAGGCCTGCTCCAGGTGTCCCTGGTAGTCGCGGCGGGCGCCTTCTGCCTGTTGTTCCCCGATGGCCTTCCGGGCCACGAGGGACTCGGCGTACAGGGTCCGCACCGACGGCTTGGCATCGATGCGGTCGTACATCACCGGCTGGGTGATGGAGGGGTCGTCGACCTCGCTGTGGCCGTGGCGCCGGTAGCAGAGGAGGTCGATGACGACGTCCTTGTGGAAGGTCCGGCGGTAGTCGAAGGCCAGTCGTGCGACGCGGTCGACGGCCTCCGGGTCGTCTCCGTCGACGTGGAGGATCGGGGCCCCGACCATGCGGGCCAAGTCGGTGGCGTAGGTGCCCGAACGGCCGCTGCGGGGCAGGGTGGTGAAGCCGACCTGGTTGTTGACGATCACATGCACGGTCCCGCCCGTGCCGTAGCCGGGCAGCTGCGACATGTTCAGGGTCTCGGCGACGACGCCCTGCCCCGCGAACGCGGCGTCGCCGTGCAGGACGACCGGTAGCACGGTCCCGGGCCCATCGTCACCGGCGAGGTCCTGCTTGGCACGCACCACTCCCTGCGCAACCGGCCCCACGATCTCCAGATGCGAGGGGTTCGCCACGACCGAGACGGCGATCGAACCTCCGGGCAGCGCACGGTAGGTGCCCCGAGCGCCGAGGTGGTACTTCACGTCCCCCGAACCGTGCACGGATGCCTTGTCCACGGCGTCCTCGAACTCGCCGAAGATCTGCGCGTACGACTTGCCGACGATGTTGGCCAGGACGTTCAGCCGGCCGCGGTGCGCCATCCCGATGACGGTTTCCGTGAGGCCGGCCTCGATGGCGCGGTGCAACAGGGCGTCGAGCAGCACGATGGCCGACTCGCCGCCTTCCAGCGAATAGCGCTTGTGGCCCACGTACTTGGTCTGCAGGAACGACTCGAAGGCCTCGGCGGCTCCCAACCGGTAGAGGAATTGCAGCTGTTGGGCACGGTCTGGCGGGCGCTGCGGGGCCTCGACGCGCTGCTGGATCCAGCGGCGCTCGCGGAAGTCCTGGAGGTGCATGTACTCGAAGCCGGTGGTGCCGCAGTAGAACTCCCTTACGGCGCCCAGTACTTCGTCGAGCGTCATCGTGGTGCGTCCGGCGAAACCGTCCACGACGACGGTCGCCGACCGATCGGTGTCGAGCAGTCCGAATGCCGCGAGGTCGAGTTCCGGGTGCGGGGCGGCGGGCTGCGGCCCGAGCGGATTCGTGGCGGCCATCAGGTGGCCGCGCACGCGGTACGCGTGGATGAGCGCGGCGATCCGCACGGCCGTGAGGGGTGCCGGGTCGGCGGCGGGCGGTGGCACCACGGCCGCGGGCGAGGTCAGGGAGGCCGAGGAGGTCACCGCGGCCGGGCCGCCGAAGAAGTTCCTCCACGTCTCGTCCACCGAGCCCGGGTCGTGCAGATAGCGCTGCCGCTGTTCGTCCACCACCCATTCGTTGAGTCCGAAGTCCAGGCCGTGAATCACTGTTCGAGCGGTGTCCGATTGCGACGCCATGGCGCGAACGCCTTCTTCCTTGTGCGATGCCGTACGATCCCGGCGCGGTCAGGCAGACCTGCGTGACCACGTCGCGCCGCCGAGGCTAGGACGGACGGAGGGGCGGGGCGGAGGGCCGCTCGTGCCAGATGTGCCTCACATCAGGACATCGGCCGGAAGACGGCCTGCTGATCGAACGGGCCGTCGCCGATCAGGCCCGAGCGGTCGGGGAGCCCGGTGGCGACCCGGAGCTTGGCGAACTCCACGGCGAGCGCCGGCGGCGGGTAGTGCGCGTTGAGGCCGCTGGGGTTCGGCAGGACCCACACGCGTGCTCCGCCGATGGTCGCCTCCTGCGCGCCCACGCCCGCGTCGACGGCCCCGAAGGCCGCGCGATACCCGGTGACGCCCAGGAACGCGAGCCACGCGGGACTCAGGGCCTCCATGCGCCGGACGAGGTCCTCACCTCCCCGGAGGTACTCGTCGGGCGTGAGTTCCGCCGCCCGGGCCGTGGGCCTTCGGACGATGCTCGTGATGCCCAGGCCCAGGCCGAGCAGGTCGCGTTCCTGCTCGGGCCGGAGCTGGTGCGGTGTGAAACCCGAGCGGTGGAGGGCGGGCCACATCCTGTTGCCCGGCGTCGAGAAGCTGTGGCCCCGACGTGCCGACGCCAGCCCTGGATTGATGCCTACGAAGACGACGTCCAGCTGCTCGCCGACGACGTCGTCCAGCGTCGGGTACGTATCGCTGTTGATGGTTGCTCCACGGGGCGTCGAAACGGTGCGTCGGTCGAAACAGTGCGTCAGGACAGTGAGCCTGGGGAGGGGAGAAGTCGCGCCCGGCAGGCGGCAGTTCAGCGGAAGGCGGCTGCCACCAGGCCCCGCTGCTCCTCGGCGTGCCGGTGGGCGGAGCCCACGGCCGGGGCAGATGCCGCCGGCCGGCTGACGCTCGCGACGGGCCGGCCCGCCAGTCGTTGCAGGTACGGGGCCACGAACAGCCAGGGGCCCTGGTTCTCCGCCTCCTCCTGCACCCACCGCACCTCGGCGTCGGCGGGGAACCTGGCCAGCTCCTTGCCGAGTTCCCGCTCCGGGAACGGGTAGAGGCGCTCCACGCGGACGATCGCCGTGCCGGTCGCCTCCTGGGCACGCCGGTACGCGTCGAGGTCGTAGAAGATCTTGCCCGAGCAGACCAGGACGCGCCTGATCCGGCCGGCATCGGCCGTCTCCTGCGGCAGGACCGCCCGGAAGCCCTGCGTGGTGAGGTCCGCCGCCGTGGAGGTGGCCGCCTTCAGGCGCAGCATGGACTTCGGGGTGAAGACGACCAGGGGCCTCCTGCTCTCCCGCGTACCGAGTGCCTGCTGGCGGAGCAGGTGGAAGTAGTTGGCGGGCGTGGACGGCATTGCGACGCTCATGTTCCCCTGCGCGCACAGCTGCAGGAACCGTTCGATCCGGGCCGACGAGTGGTCCGGGCCCTGCCCCTCCAGACCGTGCGGCAGCAGCAGCGTGACCCCGCAGCGCTGACCCCACTTCTGCTCGGACGACGCGATGTACTCGTCGATGACGGTCTGGGCCTCGTCCGCGAAGTCGCCGAACTGGGCCTCCCACAGCACCAGTGCGTCGGGCCGTGCGAGGGAGTAGCCGTACTCGAAGCCGAGGGCCGCCAGTTCGGACAGGGAGGAGTCGTAGGGCGTGAAGTGGGCTTGCGCGCCGAGGGAATTGAGCGGTGTGTGCTCGATGCCGGTGTGCCGGTCGGTGAGTACGGCGTGCCGTTGCCCGAACGCGCCGCGACGGGAGTCCTGCCCCGTCAGCCGGACCGGGACCCCGTCCAGGAGCAGGGAGCCGAAGGCGAGGGTCTCCGCGGCGGCCCAGTCGATGGTTCCGCTGTCGAGTGCCGCGGCGCGCCTGTTGAGCTGCGGCAGCACACGGGGGTGCACGGTGAAGCCGGGTGGCAGCCCGGTCTGGGAGGCCATGACGCGGCGGGCCACTGCCTCCGGGATCGCGGTGGCGACCTCGGAGGTGCCCGCCGCGCCGGTAACGTCGGTGTCCGGTACGGCAGTCAGGTCGGCCTGCGTGTGCGTCTCGGCGAAGGCACGGTCCAGGCGTCCGCGGAAGTCCTGCAGTGCGCCTTCCACTTGGCGTGCGCTCACGTCTCCCCGCAGGAGCAGCGCATCCGCGTACAGCGCGCGCACGGACGGCCGGGCGTCGATGCGGTCGTACATCGCGGGCTGCGTGATGGAGGGGTCGTCGACCTCGCTGTGGCCGTGGCGCCGGTAGCAGACGAGGTCGATGACGACGTCCTTGTGGAAGGTGTGGCGATAGTCGAACGCCAGCCGTGCGGCGCGTACGACGGCCTCGGGGTCGTCCCCGTTCACGTGGAAGACCGGCGCCTCGATGCTGCGCGCCACATCGGTGGCGTAGACGCTGGAGCGGCCGTGGGTGGGAGTGGTCGTGAAGCCGAGCTGGTTGTTGATGACGATGTGGACCGTTCCGCCGGTGTGGTAGCCGGGCAGCAACGACATGTTGAGTGTCTCGCCGACCACGCCCTGACCGGCGAAGGCGGCGTCGCCGTGGACCAGGACGGGAAGTACGGCGTCGGTGTGGTCGCCGTCCGCGAGCACGTCCTGCTTGGCGCGGACCACGCCCTGGGCTACCGGCCCGACGACCTCCAGATGGGAGGGGTTCGCGACGACGGAGACGTCGATGGTGCTCCCGTTGAGGGCCCGGTAGGTGCCCTCGGCGCCGAGGTGGTACTTCACGTCGCCGGACCCCTGGACGGACTCGACGTCCGCCGTGTCCTCGAACTCGTGGAAGATCTCGGCGTACGACTTCCCGACGATGTTGGCCAGGACGTTGAGCCGGCCGCGGTGCGCCATGCCGATCACGGCTTCCCGCATCGCGTGGCGGATGCAGCGGTGCAGCAGGACGTCCAGCAGCACGATCGCCGACTCGCCGCCCTCGAGCGAATAGCGCTTCTGGCCCACGTACTTGGTGTGCAGGAACCTCTCGAAGGCTTCCGCGGCGCCCAGCCGGTACAGGATCTGCAGCTGCTCGGCGCGGTCCGTCCGCGGGATCGGGCCTTCCATCCGCTCCTGGACCCAGCACCGTTCGTCGGAGCTCTGGATGTGCATGTACTGGACGCCGATGGTTCCGCAGTAGGCCTCTCTCAACGCGCGCAGGACCTCGTCGAGCGTCATGGTGGCCCGCCCGGCGAAGTCGTCGACGACGTAGCTCCGCGGCAGGTCCTCCGCGCCGAGCCTGAACGCGGCGATGTCGAGTTCGGGAGGCGTGGCCTGCTGCCCCGCCGCCAGCGGATCAGTGTCGGCCATCAGGTGCCCGCGCACGCGGTAGGCGTGGATGAGGGCCGCGACGCGGACGGCCTTGACCGCGGCCTGCTCGGCACCGTCGCTCGTGGTGGTCGCGCCGTCACGGGACGCTTCACCGGCCCCGGGCTCGGAGGAGAAGAGGTTCCGCCATGCCGCGTCGACGGAGTTCGGATCCTCCAGATAGCGCTCGTGCTGCTCGTCCACGACCCATTCGTTGGGGCCGAACGCCAAGTCGTTCATCACCGGTTGTCCGGCGCGAGATCGCGATGCCACTGTGTGGATCGCCTTCTTTCCTCATCGCAGGCCAAGGGCCGACGCGGCCGGCCGGCGCGATGGGCGGGGCGAGCGCCGCGTCACTCCATCCACGGTATGCCAGTGTCTTCGATGAGGCAGCGCGCGGATGTGCCAGGACGGCGACACATCCGGACGAGCCGGTTACCGGGATGACGGTCGCGCGCACGGAGCGTGCAGGACAGCCTGCTGCATCCTCGTGGCCGTCCTGCATGCCCGCCACCGCGGTCGTCAGGACCGAACGGCCT
Organism: Streptomyces sp. NPDC057616; assembly: GCF_042800575.1. Taxonomy (NCBI): domain Bacteria; kingdom Bacillati; phylum Actinomycetota; class Actinomycetes; order Kitasatosporales; family Streptomycetaceae; genus Streptomyces; species Streptomyces sp. NPDC057616. The sequence continues at coordinate 80,994 of NZ_JBHVGU010000018.1, read as the reverse complement.
GGTCGATGAGTCGTTGCAGGTACAGACCGCGTGCCGCGTCGAGTTCCGTCGGACGGCTGGTGCGCACGGCGGTGGCGAAGGCCCGGCGCAGGATCGGCCAGCACTCCTCGTGGTCGATCTCGGCGGTGTCGTAGGCCAACGCCGCTTCCGGGCCGAAGAGTTCGACACGGGTGACGGCCCTGGGTACGACGACGGATCCCGACAGCGATGCCTGACTGACCGCGCCGTTTTCGTGTTCGCAGCTGAGCTCGATCCAGCGGCGGGAGTCGCCGGTGCTGCGGATGCTCTTGATGGGTCCGACGGCGCTGTCCAGCAGGTCGATCAGATGGGGTCCGAGGTCGAGCAGTGCCCCGTGCTCCAGGCGCCAGCCGGTGGCGAAATCGCCGCCGAGGAAGCCGCCGTGGAGGTAGCAGGAGCGCGCGCCGGTGACCTCATGGGTGCGGGCGGCCTTGAGGAAGGCGTCGGTGGTCGGGTGGTACCTCTTGGTGAGCACCAGTTGGGAGATGACGCCGGAGGACAGTACGGCGTCGGCGACACTCCGGGCGGAGGGCAGGTCCGGTCCGAGGGGCTTCTCCAGGAGCAGGGCTTTGCCGCGTTTGGCTGCGAGGGGCGCCAGTTGCGCCTGCACCGAGGGTGGTACGGCGAAGGCGACGGCCTGGCACTCGCCGAGCAGTTCGTCGAAGGATGCGGCGGCGATCGCTCCGTGGTGGGCGGCGAGTTCCCGCGCTGCCTCGGGCCGTCGCGCCCACACCGCGGTGAGGCGCGTCTCGGGACCGGCGGCGAGCATGCGGGCGTGCATGGCGCGGGCCCATGGACCCGCGCCGACGAGGCCCACGTCGATGGGCTGGTGCGGCCATGGTGCGGCTGAGCTGTTCATGGTGTTCCTGGAGGGGCCGGGGCGCCACTGGTCCGGTGACCGGAGGTGCGGGCGCGGGTGGTTCAGAGGGCGAGGCGCGCGAGACGGGAGTCCGCCCGGGCGGGGGAGTAGAGCAACTCGACGACCATGGATCCGGCACCGATGACTCCTGCGTGATCACCCAGTCGGGAGGTGACGACCTGCAGGTTGGCGGTGGCGCGCGGGAAGGCGCGTTGGTAGAGCAGCTCGCGGACACCGGTCATGAAAGGGGCGCCGGCGAGGTCGCCCGCGATCATGAGGACGCCGGGGTTGAGGAGGGTCACCACGGTCACCAGCACCTCGCCCGTGCGGCGTCCCGCCTCACGGGCGAGACGGATGGCGTCGGGATGCCCCTCGCCGAGCAGGCGCCTGACGTCGGATGCGGAGGTGGCGTCGGCGCCGAGGGCGGAGAGTTCCTTGGCGAGGGCGCGGCCGCTGGCGACCGCGGCCAGGCAGCCGTGGGAGCCGCACATGCACAGGGCGTCGGGCCGGTCGTGCAGGCGGATGTGGCCGATGTCGCCCGCCCCGCCGTCGACGCCGCGGTAGACCATGTCGCCGACGACGACGCCGGCGCCGATGCCGGTGGAGACCTTCACGAGGACGAACGCGCTGCAGTCCCGGTGGTTGGCCTGGTGTTCGGCCAGCGCCATGAGGTTGGCGTCGTTGTCCACGAAGACCGCGACGGGGCTGCCTTGCGCACTGGCGTGCACGTGGTCGGCGTAGGCCTTCTGCATGCGTTCGCGGATGGGGTACTGGTCCCAGCCCGGCATGATCGGCGGCTCCACGACCCGGCCGGTCTCCCAGTCCACGGGGCCGGGGACGGACAGTCCGATCCCGCAGACGTGGGCGGCGTCGATGCCGGCCGCGGTGATCAGGTCGGGGAACCAGCCGGCCAGTTGGTCCAGCACATGGTCCGGGCCGTCGCTGATCCGCAGGGGCCCTGTCTGTTCGGCGAGGAGCGTGCCCGCGAGGTCGAGTACCGCGGCGCGGGCATGACGGGTCTCGAGATCGACGGCGATGACCGAGGCATGGCCGGGATCGAAGACGATCTTCTGCGAGGGCCGGCCGCCCGTGGACGAGCCGGTGCTGTGCTTGAGCCAGCCCGCCCGGTTGAGCAGGTCGAGTCGCTGGCCGACGGTCGACCGGGACAGGCCGGTGACCTGCTGCAGATCGGCGCGGGTGTTGGCGCGGCCGCTGCGAATGAGCTGCAGCAGCTCGCCCGCGCTGATCTGATTCGCTGTCAGCATCAAGTCCCCCATGGGTTCAGCTCTTGTCGGCACCGCTGGTCAGACCCTCGGTGAGCAGGCGTTCGGCCGCGAAGAACAGGAGTACCACGGGAATCGTCAGCACCACGGAGCCGGCCATCAGCACGGTCTTGGGCACCTCGACGCCGTTGGACAACTGGGCCAGGCCCAGCGAGACCGTCCACTTGCCGGGGTCCGCGGCCAGGAAGAGCAGCGCGAAGAGGAACTCGTTCCAGGCGATCATGAAGACGTACAGCCCGGTGGCCATGAGGGAGGGCAGGGCGAGCGGCAGGATCACCTTGCGGACGGTCTGCAGGCGGCTGCAGCCGTCGAGTGCCGCCGCCTCCTCGATGGAGTAGGGGATGGTGACGAGGTAGTTCTTCAGCATGTAGATCGACACCGGCACGGTCTGGGCGACGTAGACGACGGCGAGTCCGACCAGGCTGGAGGACAGGTGCAGCTTGGCGAAGATGACGAACAGCGGGACGGCCAGCAGGGTTGCCGGGAAGAGGTAGACGGCCAGGAAGAGCGCGCTGACCTGGCGGTGGCCGAAGAACTTCAGCCGGCTGACCGCGTAGGCGCCGGGCACCGCGGCCAGCAGGGTCAGGGCCACCGTACCGAGCGACACCAATGCGGAGTTGAGCAGGAACTTCACGAAGCCCTGGCCGCCGTCGTCGGTGGAGCGCAGCACGTCGCGGTAGGTGGTCAGGGTGAAGTCCTTCGTCGACACCCACAGCGAACCCGGGTCGAGCAGCAGGGAGTCGATGGGCTTCAGCGACAGCAGCAGCATGTAGTAGAAGGGCAGCAGGGTGATCACTGCGAGGAAGGCGATGACGATCCAGCGCAGTACGCCGAAGAGGCGGTCCTCGAACTGAGCGCGCGTCATCACGACTCCTCCTGAACCTTGTTGGCGAAGAACTTGAAGTAGAAGCCCAGAAGGATCATGAGCGAGACGGCGAGGACCAGGGCCTGCGCGGCGGCCGCTCCCACGTCGTAGCGGGCGGTGAGGAAGTCGTAGACGCGCACGGCCGCGACATCGGTGCCGGCGCCGCCGCCGGTCAGCAGGTAGACGTCGTCGAACTTGTTGAAGGTCATGATGAAGCGCAGTACGCACAGCAGGGCGATGACGGGCATCAGCTGCGGCAGCAGGATGTGGCGGAAGCGCTGCGTGGGAGTGGCGCCGTCGACCAGTGCGGCCTCCTCCAGCCCGTCGGGGACGGCCTGGAGGCGGGCCAGGATGAACAGGAACGCGAAGGGGAAGTAGCGCCAGCACTCGAAGGCGATGACCGTCAGCAGCGCCAGCGGAATGTCGAAGTGCAGGCCCAGCAGGTGGACTTCGTACTGGCGGGTGGACAGGAAGGCGATGGGGTCGTCCCAGCCGAAGAGCCTACGGCCCCAGTCGTTGACCACGCCGTACTGCGGGCTGAGGGCGACCTCCCAGACGAAGGCGACGGCGACGACGGGCGCGACGTAGGGAAGCAGCATCGCCGCGCGCAGCAGTCCGCGGCCCTTGAACGGCTTGCGCAGGGCGAGCGCGGCGATCAGCCCGAGGACGACGGAGCCGAGGGTGGCGCCGGCGGTGTAGATCAGGGTGGTGGTCAGGCTCTGCCAGAAACCGGCCGAGGCGAAGACCTGGGTGAAGTTCTCCAGGGTCCAGTTGCCGAACAGGCCCATGCCCTGGATGTCGACCAGTTTGGCGTGCTGGAAGGCGAGCAGCACGGTCCAGGCGATGGGCAGGATCACCACCACGAGGACCACGACGAACGTGGGCGAGACGAACGCCAGGCCCGCGCGGTTGGCGCGGCGGCTCGCGGTCATCGGGCGGCGGCGCTCGGCGGGCCGGTCCGCGGGCCTGGTGCGGGTGTCCCGGCGCTGCGGTGCGCCGGTTGGTGCTGTAGTCATGAAGGGACCTTTGTGGCGTGCATGCGGGCGGCTACTGGAGGGACTTCTGCAGGGCGGCGACGTCGTCGTCGGCTTCGTGGGCCGCCTCGGAGGGGGAGATCTGTCCGCTGGTCATCGCGCCGATGGCCTTGGGGACGGGCAGTTCGCCGTTGGTGGCGCCGACGAGGGCTCCCTCGCCCTGGGTGATGCCCCAGCGCCGCATGTGGCTGACGCCGGCGGCGAGCTGGTTGAGCAGGCTCGGCGGGTAGACCTGGTCGAAGGGCTTCTTGGTGTCGACGCCGATCGTGCTGCGCCGCCAGGTGTCGAGGTAGCGGCGGGGCTGTGCGGCGGTGCCGTCCCGGACGGGGATCTTGCCCTCGGGTGCCATGCCGAACCAGGACTCGTAGCCGGTGCCCATCATGTATTCGATGAACTCGCGCGAGGCGGCGGTCTCGGCTGTCTTCGTGGTCACCCACGAGGTGATCTCGCCGAACTGGGCCGGCTCGGCGGCGCCGGGGCCCTTCATCGCGGTGACGATGCCGCTGTTGTGCGACAGGTACTGCGGGTCCTTCTTGCACTGCGGGCAGCTGGGCAGGGCGTCCTTGCGCAGTCCGGCGAGTTCGTCCAGCAGGAACGAGGACCAGACGATCATCGAGGACTGGCCGGCGAAGTAGGTCGCGCGGGTGGAGTCCACGGTCTGGGTGCCCGGGGCGCCGTAGGTGCGGGCGAGTTCGTCGTAGGTCGAGAACGCGCCGTGGCAGCGCGAGGAGTCCAGGGCGACCGTGTGGTGGTCGTCGACGAGCTGGCAGTCGTTGGCCAGGGCGAGGCTCTCGAAGCTCTGCGAGGTGAAGACGTCACTGGGGTCGGTGGCCGCGGACATGCCGTAGCGGCCCTTGGCGGTGAGCGCCTTGGCCGCGGCGGTCGCCTTGGCATAGGTGTCCGGGGCGGGCAGGTCCTTCTGGCCGAGCTGGTCCTTGCGGTAGACCAGCAGCTGCAGCCAGGCGTCGGAGGGCACGCCCAGGCTGGTGGCGCCGTCGGAGGTCAGCTGCAGGGCGTTGGCGTTGAAGGTCTTGCGTCCCAGTTCGCCGATGATCCGGTGGGGGATGTCGGTGTTGAGCAGGCCGTTGCTGTACATCTGCCAGACCTGGCCCATCGGGGCGGCGCCGATGACGTCGGGCAGGGTGCCCGAGGCGGCGGCCGACATGATCAGTTGGGGCATCTGGCCCTCGTCGACGCCGACGAGGTGGACCTTGATGCCGGTCTTCTTCTCGAAACCCTTGATGATCTTCTGGGTGACCGCGATGCGGTCGGGAAGGTTCTCCTGGGACCAGACGGTGATCTCCCGGTCGGGTTTTCCGGGCCCCGTGCTGCTGGAGCAGCTGGTGAGCAGCCCGGCTGTCAGGGCTGCCGTGATGCCCACCGCGATCGCGCTGGATCGCCGGCTCTTGGTGCGCATTGCATGTCCTCGTTCCGACTTACGTCTACTGCGCAGGCATCTCAGCATCACTTTTGCTTGTTGACAAGACATAAGTTGTGGTTATTGTCGACGCAACCGCACCCGCAACCCTTCCGGAGTCATCCGTGGAACGCGTCGTCCAATTCACCGGCCCTCGCCAGGTGGAGGTAACCGAGCAGGTCAGAGCCGAACTGCCCGCCGGTCACCTGAGAGTCCGCACCCGCTACTCGGGTATCTCGGCCGGAACCGAACTCACGGCCTACCGCGGCACAAATCCGTACCTGACGCGCACCTGGGACCCGGAGGCACGCCTGTTCCGCGACGGCGCGGCCGGCATCCAGTACCCGGTCGCCGGCTGGGGCTACTCCGAGGTCGGCGAGGTCGTCGAGGTCGCCCCCGACATCGCCGGCACCCCCGGCCTGCCCGTGCCGGGCGACCTGGTGTGGGGCATCTGGGGCCACCGCAGCGAAGGCGTCGTCCCGGCCGAGCGCATGATCGGCCACACCCTGCCCGCCGGACTCGAACCCCTGGCCGGCGCCTTCGCCCGTGTCGGCGCCATCGCCTACAACGCCGTCCTGGCCGGCGACATCCACCTCGGCGAGGACGTCGCCGTCTTCGGCCAGGGCGTCATCGGACTGCTCACCACCCGGCTCGCCCAGCTCAACGGCGCCCGCGTCACCGCCGTCGACGCCCTCGACGGCCGGCTGGAGACCGCCAAGCACTACGGCGCCCAGCACACCCTCAACGCCCGCACGGACGCCGTGGCCGAACGCATCCGCGAGGCCACCGGCGGCGTCGGCGCGGACCTCGCCATCGAGATCAGCGGCGCCTACCCCGCGCTGCACGAGGCACTGCGCTCGGTCGCCGCCGGCGGCCGCGTGGTGGCGTCCGGCTTCTACCAGGGCGACGGCGTCGGCCTGCGCCTGGGCGACGAGTTCCACCACAACCGCGTCCAGCTCGTCTGCTCGCAGATCGGCGGCGTGCCCCCGCAGCTGTCGCACCGCTGGAGCGTGGAACGCCTCCAGCAGACCTTCCTGCGTCTGGTCGCCGAGGGGCAGGTGGACGTCGGCTCCCTCGTCAGCCACGTCGTCCCGGCCGCGGACGCCGCCGAGGCGTATGTGCTGCTGGACGAGCGCCCCGCCGAGGCGCTGCAGGTCGTGCTGGAATTCTGAACGTTTCGAAAGGCCCCCTCATGCTCAAGACCGCCGCGCAGGAGCAACTCCTGCCCGGAGACACCCTGCAGGCCAAGTGGGAGTTCGCCCAGGAAGCGGGCTACGACGCCATCGAACTGCGCGGCAAGGGCGACCTCCACTTCGCCTCCCGCCTCGAGGAGCTGCGCCGGGCCCGCAAGGACGGTGTGGTCATGCCCACCGTGTGCGTCGACATGCTGCACTTCTTCGGCGCCTTCGACGCCGACCGGAGGCGTGACGCGATCGTCCAGATGAAGTCCCAGCTCACCGTGATCGCCGAGATCGGCGGTCTCGGCGCGCAGACGCCCGCCTCGTACGGCATGTTCTCCCGCCGCCTGCCGCCCTTCGAACCTCCGCGCAGCGAGACCGAGGACCGCGAGGTCCTGCTGGCCGGCCTGGCCGAACTGGGCGAGCACGCCCGCAAGGAGGGCGTCACGCTCTTCCTCGAACCCCTCAACCGGTACGAGGACCACATGGTCAACCGCCTGGAACAGGCAGCCGACCTGATCCGCACCACCGGCCTGGACTCGGTGCGTATCGGCATCGACAGCTACCACATGAACATCGAGGAGACCGATCCCGCCGCGGCGATCCTCGCGCACGCCGACGTCATCGGACACGCCCAGGTCTCCGACTCCAACCGGTTCCAGCCGGGCGCGGGCCATCTCGACTGGCCCGCCTGGCTCGGTGCCCTGCACACGATCGGCTACGACGGCCACCTGGCCCTCGAATGCCGGCTGACCGGTGACCCCGCAGAGGCCGTCCGCTCCGTCCCCGCGTTCCTCAAGAGGTCCGGCGCGTGAAGTCCCTCCTGGAACGGCCCGCGCCCACCGCCGCCGCAGCCCTGACACTGCGGCGCGGTGCGGCGCGGGTCCTGCTCGACAACTGGACCGGCACGTCCACCGTGCCCTCCCGCACCCTCTACCCGCACCAGTGGAGCTGGGACTCCGCCTTCATCGCGATCGGCCTGCGCCATCTCTCCGCGCGCCGCGCGCAGCAGGAACTGGAGTCCCTGCTGGCCGGACAGTGGGACGACGGACGTGTCCCGCACATCGTCTTCAACCGGGCCCTGCCCCACGACGCCTACTTCCCGAGCCCCGACTTCTGGCGCTCCTCCACCGCGGGACGACAGGCGGGCGCGCCGGCGGCCCCGGAGACCTCCGGCATCGTCCAGCCGCCGGTGCACGCCTTGGCAGCCTGGCTCGTGCACCGTGCCGACCCCGTGGAATCCCGTCGGCGAGGCTTCCTCGCCCGGGTCCTGCCACGGCTCGCGGCCTGGCACGACTACCTCCTCGCCCACCGCGACCTCGGCGGCGGCGGACTGGCCGCCGTGATCCATCCGTGGGAGCCAGGCATGGACAACAGTCCCTGCTGGGACCAGGGCCTGCACCGTGTCGAGCCCGCCGCGCCCGACGCCTTCCAGCGGGCGGACCTCGACCACGGCCACCCCGCCGACCGGCCCACCGATCTGGACTACGGCCGCTACGTCAGCCTGGCGACCGACTACCGCGACGCCGGCTACGACGACGGGGCGACCAGGTTCGCCTTCGCCATGGAGGACCCGGGTTTCAACGCCCTGCTGATCGCCAGCGAACGGGCCCTGGCCGCCATGGCCCGGGAGACGGGAGCGGACGCCACCGCGCACACCCGGCGCGCCGACACGCTCACCCGGCACCTGGTGACGCGCCTGTGGGACGAGAAGGCGGGCATCTTCCGGGCGCGTGACGTGCTGACCGGCGCCCTGGTCGACGAGCGCAGCGTCAGCGGCCTGATCCCGCTCCTCGTCCCGCACCTGCCGGGGCACATCGTCGGCCGTCTTGTCGACACCCTCACAGGACCGCACTTCAGCGCACCGGCCACCAGCCTGGTCCCGAGCTATGACCTGCACGGCCACGCCTTCGACGCCCACCGCTACTGGCGCGGCCCCGCTTGGTTCAACACCGCCTGGCTGATCCACCGTGGTCTGCTCACGCACGGCCGACTCCAGCAGGCCACCGACCTGCGGCAGGGTTTCCTCACCGACGCCGGGGCAACCGGCTTCGCCGAATACGTAGACCCGGCCTCCGGCGACCCGCGCGGCGCCCGGCACTTTTCGTGGACCGCCGCGCTCACGCTCGACCTGCTGTGCGCCGACCCCAAGGAGCCCACCCCATGACCCCGGCCGACGACCGCGTCCAGCTGGTCCGGGACGCCACCTTCGCCCGCCTCGACGCCGGCGGCGGCATCAGCGGGACCCGGGGCACCGCACCCGACGGGCTGTTCCTGCGCGACGCCCGCCACCTCAGCCGCTGGCAGCTGACCGTGGACGGCACCGAGCCGGAGGCACTGGTGCCCGCCAGCGCCGACACCGATGACACGGCCACCTCCGTCCTCACTCCCAAGGGCACCCGCGACCATCCGCCCGCCTACACCGTGTTCCGCGAACAGACCGTGTCCGCGGGCACGTTGACGGAACACCTCCGGCTGGTCAGCAACCGCCCCGACCCCGTCACCGCCCGCGTGGACCTCACCGTCGACGCCGACTTCGCCGACCTCTTCGAACTGCGGGCCGACGACCGCGACTACGCCAAACCCGGCGCCCGGCACGAGACCCGCCGTACCGCCGAGGGCGTGCACTTCGCCTACCGGCGCGAGGACTGGCACTCACGCACCACGGTCGCCTGCGAACCCGCCCCGACCACCGTCGCGGACGACCCCGGCGCACCCGGGACCACCGCCCGCGTCCTGAGCTGGGAGCTGGCACTCGCCGCGCAGGGAGAGGCCGAACTCCACCTCACCGTCCACGCCCACCCGCACGGACTGCCGCACGCGGAACCCGTCCCGTCGCGGCCACGGGCCACCACCGCGCCGGCCGCCGACGACCTGGACCGCAGCTGCGAGCAGGGTCTGTCCGACGTGGACCTGCTCACCATCACCGCCACCGGGGTCGACGGCGAGCCGGTCCACGTTCCCGCCGCCGGCATCCCGTGGTTCCTCACCCTGTTCGGCCGCGACTCCCTGCTGACGTCGTACTTCCTGCTGCCATACCGGCCCGGGACGGCCGCCGCGACCCTGAGCGCGCTCGCCGCCATCCAGGGCCGGGAACACGACCCACGCAGCGGAGAACAGCCCGGCCGCATCGTCCACGAGACACGCCACGGCGAGCTCGCACACTTCCGCCAGATCCCCTACGGCCGTTACTACGGCGCCGTCGACGCCACCCCGCTCTTCCTGGTCCTGCTCCACGCCCACTACGAGACCACCGGCGAACGCGCCCTCGCCGTACGGCTGGAGCAGCACGCCCGTCAGGCCGTCGACTGGATGCTCACCGACGGAGGCATCGGCGAACACGGCTACCTCGTCTACCAGCCCGACCCGAACGGCCTGGTCAACCAGAACTGGAAGGACTCCGCGGGTGCCATCTGCTTCGCCGACGGCACACAGGCCCAAGGCCCCATCGCCGTCTCGGAGGCGCAGGGTTACGCCTACGACGCCCTGGTGCGCACCGCCCGGCTGGCCGCCGAGGTCTGGCAGGACGAGTCCTATGCGCGGCGCCTGCGCCACCTCGCCGCAGAGCTGCGCGAGCGCTTCCTGAGCGAGTTCTGGATGCGGGCCGCCGACTTCCCCGCCCTCGCCCTGGACGGCCACGGCCGCCAGGTCGACGCCCTGGCCTCGGACGCGGGGCACCTGCTGTGGTCGGGCATCCTCGACGACGAGCACGCCCGCCGGGTCGGACAGCGCCTGCTGCGGCCGGACTTCTTCTCAGGCTGGGCGATCCGTACTCTGGCCGCCGGACAGAAGCCGTACCACCCCTTGTCCTACCACCGCGGCAGCGCCTGGCCCCACGACAACGCCCTGATCGTGCTGGGGCTGGCCCGCCACGGACTCGCCGAAGAAGTGCGCACGGTGACCCGGGGACTCGTCGCGGTGGCGGCCCAGAACGACTACCGGCTGCCGGAGGTGCTGGCCGGCTACGCCAAGGGCGCCACCAGCCGCCCCGTGCCCTATCCCCATTCCTGCTCTCCCCAGGCTTGGGCGGCGGCGACACCCCTGGCGCTGCGGACCGCGCTGCGGGTGGCGGGACAGGTGTGACTTGTCAGGGGCGATTCCGTCGGCAGGGTTGATTCCAGGACGGGTTGCCCCAGGGAGCGCGCGATCCCTGGAGCCGACGGACCGGGCGGCGTGGGACGTTCGCCGGACAGGACTTCTTCGGTGTGTTCGTGCGGCTGGTGGGATCACCCATGGCGCTGGGCGTGGCCACGGGGACAGGCGCCGGGCTGAGGGCCTCAGTGCTGCCGGTCCGCCCTCCAAGGTCTGCACGCCACCAGCTGCGAACCAGGTACGTCGGCGTGGGTGCGGCCCGGGTGCGGGACCTGTTCGCCGAGGCGGGCAGACAGGCGCCTGCCATCGTGTGCGTCGCCTCGGGCAGGGCCTGGTGCACGCGGGGTTCTACCGATGGATCGTCGGGGCAGGGAACAGCGGTGCCGTCGGGCGGCCGGAGGGCGGCGCTCTCGCGGGATGTTGCCCCGCCGGGCAGGAGGGGTGCGGCGGGATGCCGGTGCCGAGTCGGGGCAAGCGATCCTGACGGTGCACGGTCTCGGTATCGGCCTACGAGTGGGAAGGGTGGTCGGCGTGAGCGGTCTGCGGACGGGTCACGATGCGGTGGTGGCGGTGCGCGCGGCGTACGAGGCGTTCACGGGTGTGGTGCGGGGTGTGGACGATGAGCAGTCGTGGGCGCCGACCGGGTGTACCGGTTGGGCGGTGCGGGACTTGGTCTTCCATTGCCTGTCCGACGCCCAGCGGGGTCTGGTCGCGCTGCACACGCCGGCGGCCGGGCCGCCGGACCGGGACGCCGTGACGTACTGGCAGGACTGGCGGCCGGGCACATCGGGCGCCGCCAACGGGCGGCGCTGGTCGCGGGTGAGCGCGAGCATGTTCCTCGACTTCGCGCAGTTGCGGGAGTTGTACCTGGAGACGGCGGCTGCTCTCGTCGTCGCCGCCGAGGGCGCCGATACCGGCCGCCCCGTCGGCACCCAGGGGCATGTGCTCACTGCCGGGGACCTGTTGGCGACCCTGGCCGTCGAAGCCACGATCCACCACCTGGACCTGCTGGTCGGCCTGCCGGCCGGCGAGGGCCCTGCGCCGGCCGGCCTCGCCTGCGTCCGGACCGTCCTGGACGGCCTGCTGGGTGGGCAGCCGCCTGCCGAGTGGGACGACACTCACTATGCGCGCGTGGCCACCGGCCGCATCCCCCTGACGGATCCGGAGCGCATCCGTCTGGGCACGGACGCCGAACGGTTCCCCTTGTTCGGCTAGACCCACTGCTTGCGGTCTCGCCCGACGAACGGTGCGCCGGGGTGTGCAACCCGCACGCGAGGCCGGTCTCGACGCTGTGTCCGGGACCGGCCCCGATGCTGCCCACCCCGCATCTCCTGGTGTCAGGCGACCAGGGTCACGGGGCGGCAGGTGCGGTGCGGTAGAACTCGGCCGCGGTGAAGGTGGGGGAGACGCCGAGTTCGGTGGAGACCGCGGTGATGGCGGCGTCGGCGACGGTGAGGTCGACCTGGCCCTCCAGGGTGAAGTGCGGTGCGATGAAGGTGTCGTAGTGCGCGCGGGCCTCCTCCGTGGTGTGGCCGCCGAGGAAGGTCTGCATGTGCCGCACGGTGGTGTCGGGGTCGTCGTGGATCACCTTCAGCGCACGCCGGTGCGCTCGCAGCACGGCCTGCACCGCGGGGTCGTCGGGGTCGGTGTACGTGGTGTCGACGGCCAGGCCCACGGTGGGGATCTGGAAGTGGTCGCCCATCCACGCCAGCACCCGCCAGCCGTGCTCGGCCGCCACCGCCTCCGGGGCCATGGTGCTGCCGACGACGGCGGCGTCCAGCGCGCCGTCGCGCAGGCGGCGCAGGTCCATGCCGTAGTCCCCGGGGTGCCGTACGACGGTCCGGACGTCGCGGTCCGGATCCAGGCCGGCCCGGCGCAGCACGATCCGGGTGAAGCACCCGGGTGCGGTGTGAGGAGCGTGCACCGCCAGGCGTCGCCCGGCCAGGTCGGCCAAGGACTCCAGGCCGGGGCGGGCGAGGAACCAGAAGAGCGGGCGGTGGGTGTTGACGTTGAGCCCGATCCAGGGAGTGCCGTCGGTCAGCCGGGACAGCAGGGCGCGGCCGAGCCCGATGGTGGCACCGCGGCGCAGTCGCTCCTCGTCCCAGGTGCAGCCGTCGCGCAGGGCGACGTGGACGCCTTCGTCGGCGTAGAAGTTCTCCTGGTCAGCCATGTAGGCGGCCAGTTCCTCGTGCAGGCCGCGGCCGACGTAGGCGAGATCGATCGTGTCCATGGATGTGCGGTCCTTAGATGTGGGGTCCTTCTCAGTACATGGCCATGCCGCCGTTGACGGCGGCGGTGGTCCCGGTCATGAAGGCGTTGTCGCCGTCGGCGTAGAAGGCGACGGCATGGGCGACGTCGTCCGGGTGTGCCAGCCGGCCCAAGGGGGTCGCGGCCGTCTGCCGCTGCCTGGTCGCGTCGTCCAGGACGTCGTCGGCGATACGGGACTCCACCGGACCGGGCGCGACGACGTTGACCGTGACCCCGTGCGGTCCCAACTCCTGGGCGAGGTAACGGGCGAACTGCTCCAGGGCGGCCTTGGACGTGCCCAGCGCGATCATGCCCTCGCGGGGCCGGCGGCTGAGTCCGGTACCGAGGTAGACGATGCGTCCCCAGCCCTGTTCGGTCATGGCGGGCAGGACCGCCTTGGTGACGGCGTACGCCGCACGCATCTCGGCGTCGAGCTTGCCGCCCAACTCCTCCCACGACATCTCACGGAACGACTTGACGGCGTAGGGGATGAGCGCGTTGTGCACGAGCACATCGACGCCGCCCCAGGCCGTCCGCACCTGCTCGACCATGCGCTCGACGGCGTCCGCCTCGCGCACGTCGGCCTGCACGGCCATGGCACTGCCGCCCGCGGCTTCGATGCCGGCCACGACCTCCTCGGCGGCCTTGCTGCTGGTGAGGTAGTTGACCACCACGCGCATGCCGCGCGCGGCGAGCACCCGCGCGGTGGCCGCGCCGATCCCGCTGCTCGCGCCGGTCACCAGTGCCACCCTGCCGGTCGTCCCTGTCATGGGCTCACCTCTCTCTTTCGTCGTCGCGGGCCGCCGGAATGACGGCCCGGAGTCGTTCGTCGCCGATGGGGCGGGTGGTACGCCGATCAATCGGCGGCTGCAACGGGTCGCCGCCATGCGCACCCCCTCGTCTTGGCTCAGGGGGCGCCACCCATCAGCGTTCGCGTACGAGCGCGAGGTCCTGGCCGACGCCGATGTACAGGGCGGCGACGCCGGTTCCTGAGCCGCGGTGGGCGCGAGCGCCGACGCCCAGCGGTGAGGCTCGTTCCGCTCCGTCGTCGGCAAGGAACCCAGAAATCACCACCGCCTCGTCCGCGGTGACCACCTTGCCCATCTCTATTCACTCTGCCTTTCGCCATGCGTGCCCGCATTTCGTGCCGTGCAGTAGTGACGGAAATAGGGTCCGTCTCTGCGGCCGCATTTGCGCATTACAGAAATCGGGGGCGCGACGCCGCGGCGATGGAGGCAGCGGCGTGCATCCGTTCCGTCGACGACTGTGCTCAGGCTCCAACGCCGCGCTCTGCCGCCGCATCCCCAAGATGGGTGATATTGCCGGGCGATGCCTGGGCGCCCGCAGCGGCCCTGTCCCGTGAACACGGTATTCCCGCGCCGAAAGCACCCGTTCTCCGTGAATTCCATTGACGCACGACAGGGGCGCGGCGACGCTACTCCCCATCATTGAGAAACGCAGGACCGGGGACTTCATCATGAGAAATTTCGTGCATCGGGGGCAGATCACAAAAGTGGTTTTCGGTAGCGGCACCCGCGATCGAATTCCCGAAGAGGCAGAAGCCCTCGGATGCCGGCGCGTGCTGGTGCTGTCGACGCCGGACCAGACGGACCAGGCCGAGCGGACCGCCGACCTGCTGGGTGCGGCGGCCGCCGGAGCCTTCACCGCGGCTGCGCCGCACACTCCCGTAGAGGTCACCGAGAAGGCGGTCGCCCACGCCCGGTCCCTGGGAGCGGACTCGGTACTCGCCGTCGGCGGCGGGTCGACGATCGGCCTCGGCAAGGCGATCACCGCGCGAACCGGCCTGCCGCAGCTGGCACTGCCCACCACCTATGCCGGTTCGGAGATGACACCGATCCTCGGGGAGACCGAAGGCCGCAGGAAGAAGACCCGGCGACTGCCCGAGGTACTGCTCAGGACAGTCGTCTACGACGTAGATCTGACGCTCACGCTCCCGCCCGCGGTATCGGTGGTGAGCGGCCTGAACGCCATGGCACATGCCGTGGAGGCCCTTTACGCCGAGGACCGGGACCCGGTCGCCTTCCTGATGGCGGGCGAGGCGCTCGACGCACTCGTCCGGTCCCTGCCCCGCGTCGTCCGACGCCCGGACGACACTGAGGCACGGGCCGACGCGCTGTACGGGGCCTGGCTGGCGGGCACATGCCTCGGGACGGTGGGCATGGCGCTGCACCACAAGGTGTGCCATGTGCTGGGCGGCACCTTCGGGCTCCCGCACGCACAGACCCACGCCGTCGTCCTTCCGCACGTCGTCGCCTTCAACGCCCCGGCGGCGGACGAGGCCATGGCACGCCTCGGGCAGGCGATACGGGGGAGTGACCCCGAGAAGGCGATGTCAGGCAGCGACCCCGCGCAGGCCCTCTTCCAACTCGCCGGACAGCTGGGCGCACCGACGGCACTGCGCGACCTCGGGATGCCCGAAGCGGGGATCGAGCAGGCTGCCGAACTCGTCGTGCAGGACGGCTACTGGAACCCCCGCCCGGTCGACCGGGACGCCGTCCGCGCCTTCCTCACCCGGGCCTGGGCCGGCGAGACACCGTGAACGCGGACCGGCCCGTGCGACCCCGCGAGCGAACCTCCCCCTCACCACAGGAGCGCGCCATGCGTGATCTGACCAGCGAGACCATCACCCCGGCCGTGATCTCGACCATGCGGGACACCAAGGACCCCCGCCTCGCCGAGATCCTGGAGTCACTGGTGCGGCATCTCCACGACTTCGTCCGCGACGTCGAGTTGACCGAGGACGAGTGGGCGGCGGGGGTGGACTACCTGACGCGCACGGGCCACACCTGCACGCCGACCCGCCAGGAATTCATCCTGCTCTCCGACGTGTTGGGCGTCACCATGCTCGTCGACGCACTGAGCAACCGACGTTCGGCCAAAGCCACCCAGAACAGCGTCCTGGGCCCCTACTTCAGGGAGGACAGGCCTCAGCACGACGACGGCGCGGACATCTCCGGGGGCCTGCCCGGCACCCCGCTGTTCTTCGAAGGCCGCGTCGTGGATCGCGACGGAGCGCCGGTGCCCGGTGCCGCCGTCGACGTCTGGCACAGCGACGCGGACGGCCACTACGACATGGAGGTGCCCGGACAGGAGGACACCGCCATGCGGGCCCTGCTCCGGACCGACGAGACGGGGCACTTCGGGTTCCGGTCGATCCGCCCCGCCAGTTACCCCATCCCCGGTGACGGTCCGGTGGGCGAACTCATGAGTGCGACCAGCAGGTCCCTCATGAGGCCCGCACACGTGCACCTGTTGATCGAGGCCCCAGGCTTCCAGCGGGTGACCACCATGCTCTTCCCGGCCGACGACCTGTACCTCGACACGGACCCCGTGTTCGGCGTCAAGCAGTCACTCGTGGAGACCTACGAGACCCATGAAGCCGACGCGGGCCCCTGCGGCGGCCTGACCGACGAGCCGTACACCTTGCTGCGCCGGACCTTCGTCCTCGAACCGCTGCCCGCGAGCTGACCTCTCCGCGTCCCGCTCGCCAGTTCACGCCCCACTGATCCTCCACGGAGGCCCCCGATGACCGAAACCCTCGACACGACCGTCGACTTCCGCGCCACGATGAGCCGGCTCGCCACAGGCGTCAGCGTGATCACCACGCGGTCCGGAAGCACGCCCATCGGCATGACCGCGAGCGCCGTGTCCGCGCTGTCGCTGTCCCCGCTCCAACTGCTCGTCTGCATCGGCAACCACCTCTTCACGCGGACCGCGATCGCTGAACACGGCCGCTTCGCGGTCAACGTCCTCGGCGAGGACGCCGAGGAGCTGGCACGGAACTTCGCCGTCTCCAAGGCGGACAAGTTCGCGGGCGTGGAGACGGTCGACGACCACGGCGTGCCGGTGCTCAAGGACGCCATCGCGGCTGTCGTCTGCGATGTCGCCGAAGCGCTTCCCGGCGGCGACCACACCATCTTCGTAGGCGACGTCCGTTACTGCTCGCATCTGGTGGACTGCCGCCCGCTGGTCCACTTCGCCGGTGGCTTCGGTGCCCTGAGGACCGCGCAGCAGCTTTGAAAGCCGTACGCCTGACGGGAGTTGGCGCCACACCGCGCCCTCGCCCTCCCATACGCCCCCGACGTCCGGCTGCTGCGAGGCGAGCCCATGGCCGTCGGGGGCTGCGCTCGTCCCGACCCACTCCACGGGAACTGCCATGACCAGCTCAGTGCCGGACTTCAAGCTGCAACCCCCGCCCCTGCCCCCGCATCTCCTGTCGCGGCCACGCCTGTTGAGCCGGCTGGAGCGGGCGACGGAGCCAGTGTTGGTGGTCTCGGCGCCGGCCGGTGCGGGCAAGACGGTGCTGCTGACCGAGTGGTCGTACGGACCGATGGCCCGCGGCGCATGCGCATGGCTCAGCCTGGACGCCCACGACAACGCACCCGACCGCCTCTGGACGGGCATTCTGCGGACGCTGCGCCGGGCACGACCGGAGCTGCCGTCCCGTCTCGGCAGTGATCAGTGGACGGCCGCGGCCTGGCCCGGCGAGATCCTGCCGGCACTGGTGACCGGCCTGGGCGCGGCAGAACCGCTCACCCTCATCCTTGACGGACTAGAAGCCATCACGGATCCGGACGCACTCAATACTCTCGCCGATTTCCTGACCCGGCTGCCCGACGGCTTCCGTGTCGTCCTGGCGACCCGGCACGTGCCCGGCAGGCCCCTGCCGGCTCTGCGGGCCCGGGGGCTGGTGGCCGAACTCGACCAGTGCGACCTGGCGTTCACCTTCGAGGAGGCCACCACCCTGATCACCGGGCTGACGGGGTCGGCCCCGGCAGCGAAGAACTCGGCGGCCCTGTACGAGGCGAGCGAGGGATGGGCGGCGGGGCTTTGCCTCATGGGACGCAGTCTGGCCCGGGCCGCCGAAGGGTCCGGCACCGACGGCTCCCTGGCGCGTGGCAAGCAGGCCGTCGGTGAATACCTGGTCACTGAGGTTCTCGACCGGCTCACCACCGAGCAGCGCCGGTTCCTCGTACGCACCTGCGTGCTGGACGAGCTGAGCGCCGGGTCGTGCCAGGCGCTGGCCGGTGAGCGGGCGGGCGTCGTGCTGCACGAACTGGCCCGGACCGTCCAACTGCTCGTACCCGTGGCCGCCGAGCCGGCGGCCTACCGGCATCACCGCGCGTTGTCGTCTCTGCTGTCCGACGCGCTCGCGTCCGAGGGCGCGGACACCGTCGCCGCTCTCCACCGTTCGGCGGCCCGGTGGTACGCCGGGCAGGGGCGCACCACCGCAGCCGTACGGCACTGGATGCTCGGCGGCGACGAACCTGCCGCCGTCGCGTCGGTTCTCGACGCGTGGGAGAAGACCCTGGCGGCAGGGCAGGGTGCCCAAGTCGTCCGGTGGCTCGACCAGTTGCCGCACCGCACGGTGACCGGGGACGCGAGACTGTGTGTCGTGGCGGCCATGACGGCTCTGGCCGCCGGTGCACCCGAGTCGGCCTGCCGCTGGCTGGACGTGGCACGGCTGAGGCAGTCGGCATCGCAGACGGTCGGTGACGGAAGCACGGTCGACGCCGCGGCAGCCGTCGCCCAGACCGTGGCCTGCTGCCTGAAGGGCGAGGTGCTCGCCGCCGACCGCCTCGGCGAGTCCGCCGTCGACGGCACGATGCCCCTGACGTCCTGGCGCGCCCTCGTCTGTACGGCTAGGGGCACCGCCCTGCTGTGGACCGGCCGTTGGGAGGAGGCTGAGGCACTGCTCGGCGAGGCGACCCGTGACGCGCACGCCGCGGGGCACGCTCTGGCACTCGTCCGCGCGCTGGGCCTGCGGACGCTCTGCGCACTCCTGGCCGGACACCACGGACTGGCACGCGCCCTCTGCGACGAGGCGGTGCGGGAAGCCACTGCCGCGGGCCTCGACCGGCACTTCGTCGCGGTGCCTGCCTACGTCGGCCGGGCCGGGCTCCTGCTCCAGGAGGGGCAGGCCGAGGAGGCCGAACAGATGCTGGACGCCGCCGAGTTGGCGATGGCCAGGACGTCGCGGGCGGACGGGGAACCCCATGTGCGGGCCCTGTGGCACTTCACGCGGTCGCGGCTGGAGAGCCTGCGGGGCGACACCGGCGCGGCGCAGAACGCGCGCGAGGAGGCCGAAGCGCAGGCGGCCCGGTGCGAGTGCCCCGGCATCCTGACCGGACTGCTCGCCCGGGCCGGCGGGGAGACGGCGGCCGCACCCACCGCCCCTCGCCCCCAGGACCTGTCGGTGGGGGAGCGCCGGATCCTGCGCGCCCTGTGCGGCACGCTGACGCTGCGTGAGATCGCCTCCGAGTTCTACGTGTCGCACAACACCGTCAAGACGCAGGTCCGGGCGATCTTCCGCAAGCTCGACGCGCACGACAGGGGCGAGGCGGTGGCCAGGGCCCGGGAGAGCGGTGTGCTGTGACCCGGGCCCGGCCTTGCCGACTGCCCCTTCTGACGTGAGGCGTCCGGCTCGGCGGCTACGCCTCCTGACGTGAGGCGTCCTGGCGCCGGGCGTAGTTCGCCTGGGACAGGTACGCGCTCTCCTGCTCCTCGGTCACACTCTCGATGCCGCAGACCTTGCGCGCCAGGTCGGCCATGGCGCCGCTCGGGGACATCTCGGCCCGCTTCATGGTCAGCGTCCGGATGGCCAGCAGAGGCGTGCCGTTGAAGTTCTCGAACACGCCGATCCGGTCGCCCCAGTCGGACAGGAACATGTCGCGGATCACGCGGCTGATCTTCAGCCGGTCGTGCGGCCGCCCGACCGGTCCGGTCTGCAACGCCTCGAGCCACGGCCGCAGTTCGGGCTGCTGCCACTGCCCCTCGGTGGGGTAGATCAGCGCGGCCCGGCCCGCCAGGTCGATCAGCTCGTGCACCATCTCGGTGATGTGCTCGATGTAGTACGCCCGCCCGAAGTCGAACATCAGGACGTTGGGCTTGAAGATGCCGCCGGGCGTGAAGAAGCCCTCGTCCTCCGAACCCACCACATGCGCCTTGAGTGACTGGTGGAAGCCGGCGAACCGTGCGATACGGGCCTGGACCGGCGGCAGTTGGTAGGTGCCGATGTGCTCGGTGATCAGCAGGGCGAGACCGAGCATGAGTTCCGCCTTGACCAGCGCACGTACCAGCGAGTGGTAGTGCAGCCAGTCGAAGACGCGCTGCGGGTACAGCGAGGCGTGCTGGGGATTGCCGATGTGGAAGACGCCGTCCCAGGGGATGAGCACGTCCTCGAACACGATGATGCTGTCCAGCTCGTCACCCTGCGAGGCGAGCGGGTGCTCCACCTCCTCGCCGTCACGCACGTTGCTCTCACGGCAGATGATGGTGATCCCGGGGGTGTTGGGCTTCACCGCGCCGTAGATGATCTGCTCCGCGACGATGCCGGGGCGGTAGAAGACGCCGATGTGGATCCAGTCGCCGAAGGCCGCGCCGGTGCTGATCGCCTTGACACCCCGTACGACGATGCCCTCGTCCGAGGTGCTCACCACCCGCAGGGCGGGCGACTCGGCCTGGGCGGAGTCGCGTGAGCGGTCGGCCTGCGGGTCGACGAACGCCGGCGGCGCGTTGAGGTCCCCGTCCCGCACCACGTTCCAGAAGTCGAGGACCCCCGCGGTCAGGTCCCTCCCGTCGGTCCCGACGGACTGGCTGCTCCACGGCTCCGGGTCGTCGATGTAGGTGAGCAGGACGTAGTTGTTGACGTCCGGGGTGCGCGGGATCGCCCCGCCGCCGAGCTCGCGCTGCACCGTCTCCAGGTACCGCCGCTTGCGCCGCAGGTCGTCCTTCGAACGGTGCTGGAACCACGTCATCGACCGCCGCACCCCGTCCTCGTCCACGAACGTCATGACGTCCTGGAGGTCCGGGCGGTGGTGGAGGTCGTAGAAGGCCGCGAGGCTCTGGGCGTAGGCCCGGGTCTTCGGATGCGTGGCCACGTTGTCGACCACTTCGTCGCCCACCCACACCTTGCGGCCGTCGTTCAGTGCGGCGAGGTATTCCTTGCCTGTACGCACGTCGTGCTCCTCTCCAGGGGCAAGAGATCTGGATGGCCCGGAGCATGCGTCGCGACGGGGTGAGGCGACGGCCGGGAAGCGGCAATCACCCGGGTGAAAGCGGCGGCCGCCGGTGACCTGCGATTGAGGACCGCCGAGAGGGTGAGCCATGCTGAGCCCATGCAGAGCACAGACCCCGCAGGCCAGGAGGACGGTGAGCGGGCGAGCGAGACCGCGACCGGGCCCCACCTGCGAGGACGGGACCGTGAGATCGAAGCCGCCGGCGAGGCCCTGGACGCCGTACGCGGCGGCCGCGGTGCCTGCGTGGTCGTGGAGGGAGCGGCGGGCATCGGCAAGAGCCGGCTGCTGGCGGAGCTCGACCGGATGGCGCGGCAGTCCGGGTTCGACGTGGTCTCGGTACGGGCCGACGAGCTCGACCAGTACGCGGCGGGCGCGGCCCTGCTGGCCGCGCTGCAGTCGTCCGACGGCGCCCACCGCGCGCTCGCGGCCACCGACGACCAGCGGCTGTGGCTGCTGGACAGCATCGCGGACGCCCTGGAGGACCGGGCGCAGCGGGCCCCGGTGGCCGTGCTCGTGGACGACGCCCAGTGGGCGGACCCGGCCACGCTCTTCGTCCTGCGCACGCTGCCCGGCCGACTGACCTCCGCACGCATCCTGTGGGCCCTGGCCGTGCGGTCGGACACCGAACGGCCCACCGTGGCAAGGGTGCGCGAGGACCTCGAACGCCTCGGCGCCCGCTGGCTGACCCTCGGCCCGCTGCCGCAGCAGGAGTTGCAGCACATCGCGGCCGACATCCTCGGCGCGGCACCGTCGCCCGGTCTCGCTCGGCACCTGCGGGGCGTCGCCGGCAACCCCTTCCTCGCCAGCGAGTTGACGCGCGCCTTCGCCGACACGGGCGTCGCCGGACCGGAGACCGGTGACGGAAGCCTGCTGAGCGACGGCATTCCCGTCAGCTTCCGGCGCAGTGTGGCCGCACGCGTGGACCGGCTCCCCGAAGACGCCGTGCACCTCCTCCAGATCGGTTCCGTCCTCGGCCGCGAGTTCGACCTCGTCACGGCCGCCCGGATGATGGGCCGGACGGTCGGCAGCCTCCTGTCGGGCGTCGAGGCGGCCCTGAACTCCGGTCTGCTCTCGGCCGACGGCCCGCGCCTGGTCTTCCGGCACGGGCTCGCGCGGCAGGCGGTCCACGACAACCTGCCCCTGGCCGTGCGGACCGCCCTGCACCGGGAGGCGGCCGAGAACCTGCGCGGGACCGGGGCCCGGCAGGCGGAGGTGGCCTGGCACGTCGTCATGTCGGGAGGCCCCGTCGACGAAGAGGCCGTCACGACCATGACCACCGCGGTACGGGACATGTCGTCGTCCGCGCCCGAAGCGGCCGCGGAGCTCGCCCAGCGGGTCGCCGGCCTGCTGCCGGCGCACGACCCGCGCCGCTTCGTCCTGCTGACCGACGCCGCCGAGTACCTCGGCCGCACCCGCCGGGTGCACGACGCACTCGACCTCGTCGACGCCACACTGCCCGACGGCCTCGAACCCCTCCAGGAAGCCCGTCTGCGCCTCGTCGCCGCCGAAATCCACCAGGCGGCGGGCGACGACGCCGCCGCGATGACGCACCTGCGGAAGGCACTCGACCTGCCCGCGCTGCCGTCCGACCTCCGCGACCGCCTGCTCAAGACCAAGGCGACGGGCCACATCTACCTCGGGGACATCACCGCTGCCGAGCGGACCGGACCCGGGCTCGTCGAAGCCTCGTACCGCAGCCACGACCCGGCCGTCGTGGTCAGCGCCATGGTGTTCCAGTCGCAGGCGTTCTTCTACCGCGGGCGGCTGGACCGCGCCCTCGAACTCGCCGAGGGCGCCACCGGCCGCGCCGCGACCCAACCCGCCGCGCTGTACCTGCGGCCCCCGCGCATCCCCGCACTGTGGCTGGCCACCGTGCTGACCGTCACCGACCGCCTCGCGGACACCGAGCAGGTGCTGCGGGACGGACAGCGCGAGGCGGAGGCGCTGGGGCTTGGCTGGTCCCTGCCGCACTGGCACGCCGTGCGCGCCTGCGCGCTGCTCGAACAGGGAGCGCTGGACGACGCCGCCGTGGAAGCCGAGGCCAGCCTGATGGTCGCGGACGAACTCGACATCACCCTGCCGAACCTGCAGGCCCGCTCGGTGCTGGCGCTGGTGGAGACCAGGCGCGGTGACCTGGTGAAGGCCAAGGCCCACCTCCACGCCGCCCGTGCCGGCTCCGGCACCAGCCTTCAGCGCTACGGCCCCTGGCTCGCCGTCGCGCGCGCCTGCCTGGCGGACGCGGAGGGCGAGCACAAGGAGGCGGCGGCGATCCTCGCCGAAGGCTTCACCCCCTACGGCCCGACGAGACTGCTCGCGCTGCCGCCGTCCCACTGGCCCGCGCTCGTCCGCATCGCACTGCGCGGCGGGGACCGGCAGTTCGGCCGGACGGTGGCCGGTGCACTGCGCGCCCTGACCGCCGAGACGGCGACCCGGCAGATCGCGGGAGCGGTGAACGCCCACGCGGAGGGCCTGCTCCACCGCGACCCCCGCGCGCTGGCCTCGGCAGTGACCCACTACCGGGCGACGGGCAGACCGGCCGCGCTGGCGGACGCCTGCGAGGACCTCGGCGAACTCGAGGCGGCATCGGCGGACACGACCTCGGCGATCTTGCACCTCGAAGAGGCGGCGCACTGGGCCTCGGCCTCGGGAGCCGGACGCGATCAGGACCGGATCAGGCGTCGCCTGCGGCGACTTGGTGTACGTACCGCACCCGCGAGCACCCACAGGCCCGACCTTCAGGGATGGGGGAACCTGACCGAGTCCGAGCGGAAACTGATCCCGCTCGTCGTGGAGGGCCTCACCAACCGGGCCATCGCCGACCAGCTCTACGTGTCCGTGCACACCGTCAACACCCACATGAAACACATCTTCACCAAGCTCGGCATCAACTCACGGGTGGAACTGACCCGGTTGGCCATCGAGCGAGGCGTGAGCACCGAGGACACCGACTGAACGGCCGCCCGCCGCAGGGTAGATCGGCCTGAAATCCCTTGAATGAGTGATGCCCCGTGCCCGCGCCGCCTGTGAGGCTGGAGGAAGGGCCAGACCCGGCGACACCGTCGCTGTCTCTGTGATTCGGCCTCCCATCTGCCCCTCGGGAAGGAGCGCCCCGTGACCAGGTGGTCGTCCCCAGGGGAGCCGCACGGCGGTTACCGCGGACGGCTCCGCGCGGCCGTGTCGGCGAGCGCGGCCCCGCACGGCTACACCCTGGCGCTATGGACGGCGACCGCGATCACCTCCTCCGGACGCGGCACCCCGGACGTGCCGGACGTGCTGGCACTCCTCGCCGGCGCGACCTTCGCGTTCGTCGCCCTGGCCACCGTCGCGTACGGCGGCGCCACGATGCCGTCGCAGCGACCGGGCCGGCACCGCCCTCGAGTCTGGGCGGCCTTCCACCTCCCGACGGCGGCCTGCGCCGCCCTGATCAGCCTCTTGCTGACACGAGCCTGCGCGGGCCCCCTGCTCTGGTGCCTCGTCGGAGCGGCCACGACGCTCGTCTACCTGCTGGGCGTCAGCGCCCAGTACCACTGCTTCGCGACGCGCGGCGCCACCGAATGGCCACGCGATGGGTGACCGACTTCTCAGGTGCCCAACGCGCCGTCGGGCAATGCCGTCGCAACGGCCTGGCGGCGCTGCTCACGGCGGAACCTGGCCGGG
Organism: Streptomyces sp. NPDC057616; assembly: GCF_042800575.1. Lineage (NCBI taxonomy): Bacteria > Bacillati > Actinomycetota > Actinomycetes > Kitasatosporales > Streptomycetaceae > Streptomyces > Streptomyces sp. NPDC057616. The sequence continues at coordinate 56,305 of NZ_JBHVGU010000018.1, read as the reverse complement.
GTCATGCCGACCTCGGACCGGAACGCGCGGGAGAAAGCGGACTCCGACTGGTAGCCGACCTGCGCGGCGATGGTGGCGACGGTCGCGTCCGACGATCCGAGCAGTTCCGCGGCGGCCATCACCCGGGCCCGGGCGACGAAAGCGCCCACGGTCATCCCGGTGTCCTGCGCGAAGTGGCGCAGGAACGTGGCACGGGACATCGCTGCCGCACGAGCGAGCCGCTCGATGGACCAGTCGGCTCCGGGATCATCCAGAACGCCTTCGATCGCCGAGGCGATACGAGGATCCGAGGCCGCCGTCCACAGCGCTTCCGTGGTGGCGGAACCCCGGGACGTGCGCAGGACCATCGCGAGGAGAACGGTCGAGAGCGCCGAAAGGATTGCGGAGGTGCCGGCGTCGTCTCGCTGAGCCTCGCCCCGCATCAAGGTACTGAGCATGCGCAGGACCTTGTCGGTCTCCGGAGAGTCCCCGAAGGACACGTGCACCGGATCCGGCAGGCTGCGGAACAGGACGGCCCCGGCCCCCGGGGCGAAGGTGTAGTGCCCGCAGAACAGATCGATGACCGCCGCGCCACCGCCCTCACTGTTCGTGGTGATGAACGAGTCCCCGACCGTCTCCGTCGTGGTCCGCAGAGCGCCGTCTCCGGGAGTGATGACGCGGTGCGGCGACCCGCTGGGAATGAGCACGAGATCGCCGGCCTTCATCTTCAGCACGGTCTTGCCGGCCTGCAGCCGGCACTCGCCCTTGAGCAGAACGTGGAAATGCGCCTCCAGTTGACGGCGTGGGGGAACGTTCATCCTGGTGGAGCCGCCCAGGAGACAGCGCCGGTCGAGGCTGGCCATGACCCTCGCCAAGCGGAGCAGATGACTCACAGCGTCCATCGTGAGACTTTCATGTCGCGGATTTCCTGCGGTGGTTGGCGGCCTTGGCCTGGTTTCCGCAGCGCTGCATCGAACACCACTTGCGAGCTCTGCCGCGGGGCCTGTCCAGGTAGATCATCCGGCAGGCGTCGGATGCGCACGCGCGCAGCCGCGACCGCCGTGCATCGTCGGACATGAGGTCGATCAGGTCCCGGGCGATGACGGACAACAACTGCTGCACGGTGAGCAGTTCGTGGTCCGGGCTGCTTCGCGCGCCGTCGGGTGTCAGCTCGAGTTGCGGGACCGGAGGGTGGGCGCGGGCCAGGCGATTGACGAGTGCGAGGGCCTGCCCGTCGGGCACGTGTCCGTCGACGGCCGAGGACGCGATGTCGAACGCCGCCGTGCGCAGCTCGTGCAGCGACGCGAGGGCGGCGGCCGCGTCGTAACCGGGTCGGGGGGTGACCCCCGTGCCCTGGCACCACGCCGCGAGCCGCGCTGCGTCTCCCATCCGTTCGACGGGCACGAGGGGGCGGCGGCCCACCGTGGCCACGAGGTCGAGGCAGAGCGCACCCGCGTCGAAGCGCAGCTCACGCTGCTGCTCGGTCACCCGCCGCCGGGGTTGCTCTTGCGTGGAGGCACCCATGCGAACCATAGTAACCATTGAAACGGTTATTAAGAGCCGGAAGGACACGCAGTATGCGCATCGCAGTGATCGGAGCAGGAGGCGTCGGCGGATACTTCGGCGCGCGGCTGGCCGCCGCCGGCAACGACGTCACCTTTGTCGCCCGCGGCCGCCACCTGGAAGCGATACGCCGCTCCGGGCTTCTCGTACGCAGTCCTCTCGGAGAGTTCAGGACGCCTCCGGCATCAGCTGTCGGCAGCATCTCGGAACTGGGTCCCATCGACCTGGTCATCGTCGCGGTCAAGCTCTGGGACACCGAGGACGTGGCGGCCCAACTGAGCGCGGCCGACCTGCGGAACCCCTACGTTCTGTCGCTGCAGAACGGGGTGCACAAGGACATCATTCTCCGCCGTCACCTCGGCGAAGAGCGCGTGCTGGGCGGCACCTGCTTCATCTCGGCCTTCATCGAAGAGCCCGGCGTCGTCGTCCACGACAATGCGCTGCAGAAGATCGTGGTCGGGCCCTACTCGAACCGGCAGTCCTCCATGAGCGAGGCCGTGTACGACACGTTCCAGAACGCGGGGATCGAGGCGGAGTTGAGCACCGACGTCGAGAAGGTGATCTGGGAGAAGTTCGTCTTCCTCGTCGGGCTCTCCGCCACGACCACCGCCGTCCGGCAGCCCATAGGCGTCGTCCGTTCGAACGACCGCACCCGCGCCCTGCTGCGGGATGTGATGAGGGAGACCGCCGAGGTGGCGCAGGCGTCCGGCGTGAAACTGGACGACATGTTCGTCGACGCGCGGATGGAGTTCTGCGACAACCTTCCCGCGACCATGACGTCCTCCATGCACAACGACCTGGAGAAGGGCAACCGCCTCGAACTGCCCTGGCTCAGCGGGGGAGTTGTCGAACTCGCCGCGAAACTGGACGTCGCGGTACCGCGCAACCGGACGGTGACCGACATTCTGGCTCCTTACGCCGCCGGACGTCCCTCTGCCTAGGACGTGTCCGTCGCCGACCCACTGCGCAGGGGCTGAGCCCTCCTGACGTTCGCCGCGCCACTCGGTGGGCAATCAGCGGCGTCCGAGGCGTACGGGCAGGGACACGTGGCCGTTGCCCATGATGCTCGGCAGCGGCTCCAGGTCCTCCGCCGGCACGGCGAGGCGCATCCTGGGGAAGCGTGCGAAGAGCCGGGGCAGGGCGTTGATGGCCTCCGCGCGGGCGAGGGGAGCCCCGAGACAGAAGTGCACGCCATGCCCGAAGGCGACGTGCCGCTTGTCGGGACGGGTGACGTCGAACGTCGCCGTGGTCTCACCGTGGACCCTCGGGTCCCGGCTCGCCGCGCCGTAGGACGCCAGGATGGCATCGCCCTTGCGGATGGTCGTCGTCGGGAGAGGGATGTCCTCGACGGCGTACCGCATGGGGATATGGCTCACCGGTGTCGCGTAGCGCAGTGTTTCCTCGACCACGGACGACCACGGGACCTGCCCCTCCAGGACCATCGCCAGCTGGTCGGGATGGAGCAGCAGGGCGGTGATCGCGGAGTCGAGAAGGTTGATGGTGGTCTCGTACCCGGCGGCGATGACCAGCAGGAGGGTGTCGTTGAGTTCGTCCTCGGTCAGGTTGGATCCGTCCCCCTCTTCGTCACGCGCGGTGATGAGCGCGCTCGTGAGGTCGTCCTGGGGCGTCGCGCGCTTCTGCGCCACCAGGTCGTCGAGCGTCTTGTACACGTCCTGCGTGGCGCGGACCGCGTCCTCCGGGCTGGAGGTCGTGTTCCACATCCGGTCGATGGTGGTGCGAAAACCGGTCCGCATGGCTTCGGGGATGCCCAGCATGTCGCTGATGACGGCGACGGGCAGCTGGGCGGCGAAGGCCTCCCGGAGATCGACGACATCGGAGGGCGAGGCCGCGATCCGGTCGAGGAGGCGATCCGTGTTGCCGACGACGGAGGGGATGAGCTGGGCGGTCCGCCGCGGTGAGAAGGCCGGGCCGACCAGGCGTCGCAGTCGCCGGTGGTCGGCTCCGTAGGCGGTGAACATGTTGTTGACGGCGACCTGGATGTACAGCGGCACTTTCCGACGATCTCGCCCGAGATGAAGCGGGGCCAGTGCTGCCGGGGGTCCTTGGAGACGCGGGGGTCGGTGAGGAGCTGCATGAGAAGGTCCTGCCGGCCGGTGGCCCAGGCCATTTCCCCGAGGATGTCGACGAGTATCGGCCCGTCCGCCGCGTGCAGGACCTGTTCCTCCTGCGGTCGGCGCCGGCCGGTGGGATCGAGGACGAGGGGGCTTTCATCCACGCGAGAGATCTCCTTGTAGAGGCCCGCTCCGGGGCGACATCGTTGTCGCGAGGAGCCGGGCCGAGGGTGTGTGCGGGGTAGGCGTCACGCGCCCGGTCGTGGGCGGCGCGACGCTGCCGGCAACGGCGTGGGACGCCGTTGCCGGCATGGCTGACGTGCGGAGGGCCGACGCCTTACGGGTCCGTACGGACGATCGTTCCGAGGACGTCGTTGAACGCCTCCGTCGAACTGGGGTGTGTGTAGACCGAGTTGCGGAGATCGGAGGCAGTGATGCCGTGACGCATGGCCACGGCGACCGTGTTGATGAGCTCTTGAGCGTCGGTGCTCAGCAGTGCGGCGCCGAGGATCTCGTCGGTGGCCGCGTCGATCACGAACTTCATCATCCCGCGCGTCTCCTCGACGACGTAGGCGCGGGGCATCGCGATGATCTCGGCCACCGGCTGGCTCGCGATCTTCACTCGGTGACCCGCCGCCCGGGCCTCCGTCTCGGTGAGCCCCACGGTTGCCAACGGCGGTGTGATGAACAGCGTGTGGGGAATGGCGACGCGGTCCTCCGTGGTGCGCGTGCCGTCCCCGACGAGCTGATCGAGGACGATGCGGCTGTCGTCCAGCGAGATGTACGTGAACTGGGGGCCGCCGTTGACGTCGCCGAGGGCGAAGATGTGCGGCCGGCTCGTGCGCAGGAACTTGTCGACCTCGATCGCCCCTCGGTCCGTGCTGCGGACGCCGGCGGCTTCCAGGTTGAGGTCGGCGACGACGGGGCGGCGTCCCGTGGCCACGAGAACGGCGTCGACGTCGGCGCTGTGCTTGGTGCCGTCCTGCTCGTAGACGAGGGTCGTCTCGGCCGGTCCGTCGACGACCTCGAGCACGTGCGCGCCGGTCACGAGGTTGATGCCTTCTTCGGTGAGGATCGTCTTCGCCGCGGCGGCGACATCGTCGTCCTCCCGGCGCAGGACGTCGTCGGCAGCCTCGAGGACGGTCACCTCGGACCCGAACCTGCGGTAGATGGAGGCGAATTCGAGTCCGAGGTATCCGCCGCCGATGATCCCGAGCCGCGGCGGCAGGGTGCTGGTCTCGATCAGCTGGGTGCTCGTCACCACGCGCGAGCTGTTCTGCAGGCCGGGAACATCGGGGATGATCGGCTCCGAGCCCGTGTTGATCAGGATGGACTCGCCCCTGATGGTCAACGGGCCGTCGGGGCCCTCGACCGACACGGTGTGGGGGTCCTCGAACCGGGCCTGCCCGGTGACGACGCGCACGGTGTCCATCCCGTTGAGCCCGTCGTAGTTGCCTGCGCGGAACAGCGAGGTCAACGCCTGGACCTCGCCGACGGAGCGCTCGTACCAGTCCTGCAGCGAATCCTCGGGCCGCCGCTTGTTGGCGTGGTGGACCAGTGCTTTGGTGGGCACGCAGCCGACGTTGGGGCAGGTCCCTCCGTACATGTGCTGCGAACGCTCGACAAGAACGACGGTCCTGCCGAGTTCGCCCATCTTCGCGGCTACGGTCTTGCCCCCCTTTCCGAAGCCGATCACCAGTACGTCTGCATGGACCACGTCCGAGTCGATGTTCATGGTTACCGTCCAACGATGAGGCGAGGAGAGCGTCGACGTTCGTGAGCGTCAGGCCGTGCACCCGTGTCTTTTCGCCGTTGATCGTCGATGCGGGTGGCCGGCACGCTCGGAATGGATCTTTCCGCCACGGCCGGCCCGAGCGCATCCGCCACTGGCTGGTGCGCCTGGCCACTGGCCACTCTGCACAGGCCCGAATGCCGGTCGCTCCCGCCGCACTGCACGGGCCGGAACCTGTTCAGAGTGGTCATCGCCCGCCACCGGCCGTACGCCATCACCGGTCCACCTGAGCGATAGGCTGATCCCGTGCAGATGTCCTCCCACGTGCCGCGCTGGAGCCATGGGGCGGCGCTGACGGGCCGGCGCCTCGAGTGCAGCACCCTCGATCGTCTCATCGGCGACGTCCGCGCCGGCACGAGTCAGGCGCTGGTGGTGCACGGCGAAGCGGGCGTCGGCAAGACCGCACTGCTGGACTACGTCGAAGAACAGGCGGCGGACTGCCAGGTCATCCGTGTCGTCGGCGTCCAGTCGGAGATGGAGCTCGTCTTCGCGGGCCTGCACCAGCTGTGCCTGCCCGTGCTCGATCTGCACGAAAGGCTTCCGGCACCGCAGCGTGACGCGCTGCGGACCGCGTTCGGATTGAGTGCCGGCCCGCCACCCGACCGCTTCCTGGTCGGGCTCGCGGTGCTGGGCCTGCTCTCCGAAGCCGCCGAACGGCAGCCTCTGATCTGCCTGGTGGACGACGTGCAGTGGCTGGATCAGGTCTCGGTGCACGTTCTGGCGTTCGTGGCCCGCCGACTCGGCGCCGAGTCGATCGGACTGGTCTTCGCGACCCGCGGCGGCGGCAACGACCTGGACGGGATACCCGGGCTCGCACTGACCGGCCTGCGGGAGACCGACGCGCGCGGCCTCCTCGGCTCGGTGCTGAGCGGCCCCATCGACGACCGGGTCCGCGACCAGGTCCTCCTGGAGGCCCGGGGCAACCCGCTCGCGCTCCTGGAACTGGCGCGGTGCCTGACGCTCACCGATCTCGCGGGGGGCTTCGGGCTTCCCGGCGCCACACCACTGCCGAACGGCCTCGAAGCGGGCTTCCTCCAGCAGATCGCCGCCCTGCCCGGGCAGACCCGGACACTTCTGCTCGTCGCCGCTGCCGATCCGTCCGGCGATCCGGCACTGCTCTGGCGAGCAGCGAGCCGCCTGGGCATCGACGCCGGCGCGGCGACGCCCGCGGCCGACGCCGGCCTCGCCGCATTCGGTACGCGCGTGCGTTTCCGTCACCCCCTGGCCCGCACCGCCATCTACCGGTACGCCTCGGCACAGCAGCGGCAGGCGGCCCACCGGGCCCTCGCCGAGGCCACCGATCAGGACCTGGACCCCGACCGGTGCGCCTGGCACCGCGCGCAGGCGGCACCCGGACCGGACGAGGACGTCGCCGCCGAACTCGAGCGCTCCGCGAGACGCGCGCGGGCCCGTGGCGGTCTGGCCGCGGCGTCCGCCTTCCTCAAGGAGGCGGCCGTACTCACGACCGATCCGGTCACACGGGCGGGACGGGCGGTGGCCGCCGCCGAGGCCAAGGTGCAGGCCGGATTCTTCGACGCCGCTCAGGACCTGCTGGACATGACGGAGTCCGCACCGCTCACGGCCCGGCAGCGGGCAGGCGCCGACGTGGTCCGCGCCCAACTGGCGTACCACACCTGCCGCGGCGGGGACGCACCGGTGCTGCTGCTCAAGGCCGCCCGGCAGCTCGAACCTCTCGACGTCACGCTGTCCCGGGCCACCTATCTGGACGCGCTCTCCGCGGCGGTCTTCGCCGGTCGGCTGGCCGGTCCCGGGGGACGCGTCGCGGAGGCGGCCCGTGCCGCCGTCGCCGCACCTCGTTCGCCTCACCCGCCCTCTTCCGTCGACCTGCTGCTCGAAGGCATGGCCGCGGCCCTCGACAAGGGCTACGACGCGGGCATCCCGTTCCTGACTCTGGCGCTGTTCACCTTCGGAACCGACATGACGGCCGAGGAAGAACTGCGCTGGATGTGGCTGGCCGCCATCACGGCGATCCGCGTATGGGACGACGACCGCTGGAACCTGCTGTCCGGCCGCTACGTCGAGCTCGCCCGCCGGACCGGCGCGCTCAGCGAGCTCCCGCTGGCCCTCACCCAGCGCGCCTACACGCTGCTGTTCGCCGGCGACCTGCCCAACGCGGCAGCTTTGATCGGCGAGTTGAAGGTGGCCCAGGAGGTGACCGGGAGCGGACTCGCCCCCTACGGCGCCATGGCGCTCGCCGCCTTGCGCGGTGACGAGAGCGAGGTGATCTCGCTGACGGACGCCACGGTTCAGGACGCCACGTTGCGAGGCGAGGGCATCGGCATCATTTTCGCCGAATGGGCAAAGGCGCTGCTCTACAACGGACTTGGACAGTACGACCTCGCGCTGGCCGCAGGCCGGAACACCCTCGCCTACGACAAGGACGTGGCCGCGCTCTGCTGGTCCCTGCCGGAAGCGATCGAGGCAGCGGCACACAGCGGGCGCCCGGAAAACGCCGTCAAAGCATTCGAGCAGCTCACCGAGATGGCCAATGCCAGCGGCACCGACTGGGTGCTGGGAGTCCAGGCCCGCTCGCACGCCTTGCTGGTCGAGGACGAGCGGGCCGAGCCGCTGTACCGCCAGGCCGTCGCCCGCCTCAGCAGGACCAGCCTGCGCGTCGATCTCGCCCGGACCCATCTCCTCTACGGCGAATGGCTGCGCCGTCGGCGTCGCAGGAACGACGCACGCGTCCAACTCGGCACCGCGTACGCCATGTTGGCCGACATGGGGGCGGTGGCTTTCGCCGCGCGCGCCGGCCGCGAACTGCGCGCCGTCGGCGGCAGCACGCACAAGAGCGCACCCCGGGCCAAGGGCCCGAGCCTGACCGCGCAGGAGACCCAGATCGCCGGGATGGCTCGCGACGGGCTGACGAACCCCGAGATCGGCACCCGGCTCTTCATCAGCGCACGCACCGTCCAGTACCACCTGCGCAAGGTCTTCGCCAAGCTCGGCATCACCTCACGCAGCCAACTCGCGGGCGTCCTGCCGGAGTCGGCCTCTCAGACCTGACGGGCGCGGGTGCGGCGCTCTGTGCGGTCAACATAGCCAGGTAGATCTGGATGAGACTCTGGGGCAGAAAAGCGAAACGAAAGGAGCTGTCTGTCGCACGTACGGGTCAGCACACTCGAAGCAGTGGAGCCAAGACTCCCGTACGACACGGAAAAGGAACTGTGATGACTGAGCTCGCCCGTATCAAGCCCGCCGACGCGACCGACGAAGTCGCCGACCTGTACGCGCAGATGAAGGCGAGGATCGGGGTCATCCCGAACATGGCGCAGTACATGGCCAACAGCCCCGCGGTGGTGAAGGCCTGGACGACGCTGTCGGGTGCGCTCAACGAGGGCGTGCTGCCCGCGGCCGTACGTTCACGACTCGCTCTGAGCAGCGCCGAGTACAACCGATGCACCTACTGCCTGTCGGCGCACACCTTCCTGGCCAAGAACGTCGACAAGCTGGACCAGGCGGAGATCGACCACGCCCGGGACGCCGCATCCGACGACCCGCACACGGACGCCGTGCTCAAGCTGGCCGACGCCATCGCCCGCGGCCGCGGCTCTGTCGCCGACGAGGACATCAAGGAGGCACGCGCCGCCGGTGTCACGGACGCGGAGGTCGCCGAGATCATCGCGAACCTCGCGCTGAACGTCCTCACCAACTACTTCAATCGCTTCAACGACACCCCCAACGAATACCCCGAGCTCGTCACTCCGCGATGACGCCATCGACCTGCTGAACTGATGGACCGCTGGACCGACGGACAGCCGGGCTGAGGGACAGAGGAAGGGCGGAAGAGGTGAGCATCGAGGAACCACGCAACACGATGAGTCCGTCCGAGGCGGAGGACGTGCGCGCACGGCTCGCCGAGGAGGCCGCCGCTCTGCACCGCCGGCTCGACGAGCGCTCCCTCAAGGAGGAGGAGCTGCGAGCCGACTGCCTGCTCGACGCGGCAGACGTCAGCTCCACGGCTGAGGCGCTGAGGCAGTACCAGGCCCACACGGAGAACGAAGGCGCGCTCCTGGCCCGCATCGAGAGCGCCCTCGACCGGCTGGAGAACGGCGGATTCGGGTACTGCGCACGCTGCGGCACGGAGATCGACCCCGAGCGTCTGCGGGAGCTTCCGCACCTCGAGCACTGCCTGCGCTGCCGGACAGAACTGGAGAAGTCGCGGTCCGATCCGCATTGACGCAGGTCAGCGCCCAGACAGGGGCACCGGAAGCCCTTGCGCTCCGGTGCCCCGTTCACCCGCCTGATTCGTCCATGTCGCGGACCGCACACCGGGCAGCTCTGCTGGTGACCATGAGTGACAGCGGGGACGAACAGCTCTCGGCACGAGAGCGTGGCGAGTTGGACGAGCTCCGGGAGCGGGTGCATGCCCTGGAGGGCGCCGGGCCGCCCAGCGCGGCGCGGCATCACCCGTTCCGTTCGCTCGGCTCGGCGCTGCTGATCCTTCTCGCCGCGCTGCTCGCGCTGCTGTCCGTCGTGGCTGTGTGGGCGAACAGCGTCGTCCAGGACACGGACCGCTACGTCGCCACGGTCGGGCCCCTGGCGAGTGATCCCGACGTGCAGAAGGCCGTCACCAACCGGGTCACCGCGGCCGTGGTGGCGCAGGTCGACGTGGACGCACTGGTGAAGCAGCTGACGGACGCGGCCTCGGCGAAGGGGGTTCCGCCTCAGACGGCCAAGCTCCTGGGCAACCTGCAGGGCCCGATCGAGAACGGACTCAAGCAGCTGGTGAGCACCGCCGTGGAGCGGGTGGTCACCAGCAGTGCCTTCGAGACCGTCTGGGTGAATGCGAACCGCAGGGCGCACACGGCCCTGGACAAGGCTCTGACCGGCCAGGCGGACGGCGCCGTCCAGCTGAAGGACAACCAGGTCGTCATCGACCTGGGGCCGATCGTCGCCGACGTCAAGAAGCAGCTGGTCGATGCCGGCTTCTCACCCGCCGCGAAGATCCCGGTCGTGCACACGGACTTCGTGGTGTTCGCGTCGAAGGACCTCGGCAAGGTCAGGTCCTACGTGCGAGTGCTGCAGATTCTCGGCGGCTGGCTGCCTGTCGTCGCGCTGCTGGTCGCGGCCGCGGGCGTGTACGTGGCGTTCAACCGGCGGCATGCCCTGATCGGGGCCGCGCTGTCGGTGTTCGTCGCCATGCTGGTTCTCGGCATCGGCCTCACCGTCGCCCGCGACGCCTATCTCAATCATCTGCCGCCGGGCGCCTCCCAGGCCGCCGCAGGATCCGTGTACGACGCCCTGGTCAAGTTCCTGCGGGCCGGTGTACGTGCCCTCGCCGCGGTCGCCCTCTTCACCGCCGCCGGGGCCTTCCTCGCCGGTCCGTCCCGCATCGCCGTGGTCACGCGCACCGGCTGCACGAGGAGCATCGGCGCGCTGCGCGACGTGACGAGGTCGGCGGGTCTTCGTCTCGGTGCGGTCGGGCGGTTCGTCCACCGCTTCAAGCGCTGGATCGGGGTGGTCATCCTGGTCGTCGCGGCGGTCGTCCTGTTCACCTGGACCTACCCGACCACGGCGGTCGTGGTGTGGACCGCGGTGATCACCCTGGCGGCCCTCGCGATCCGCGAGTTCCTGGACTACGACGACTCCACTGCGCCCACCGGCGCGGGCGGCGCGGCCGCGGCCGCGCACTGACCCGCCCCGCTGCGCCGACCGAAGTGAACGGCCGGCGCGACGGCACGCCCGGGTTCAGTGAAGGATCTTCTCCTTGGCCTGCTGGAACTCGGCCTCGGTGAGGTCGCCCTTGGCGCGGACCTCCGACAGCTTGGCGAGCTGATCCGCCGCGCTCCCGGCTCCCGCACCGTTGCCCGCCGTCTCGCGGATGTAGTCGTCGAACGCCTGCTGCTGGGCCCGGGCGTGCCGCTCCGCGCGCTTGCCCATGCCCTTGCCGCGGGCGAGGACGTAGACGAACACGCCGACGAAGGGCAGGACGACCACGAAGATGAGCCATCCGGTCTTGCCCGCCCCGCCGAGCGTGTCGTCCCGGAAGATGTCGCCGATGATCCGGAAGAGCAGAACGATCCACAGGACCCACAGGAAGATCCACATGACCGTCCAGAACGCTCCGAGGACTGGATAGTCGTAGGCGAGATTCATGTCAGCTCTCCTTCTTCCTCGCCTCCACCGGGCGGGGGCACCCCGAAGGCCCTGGCCCGATCGCCTGCTCCTGCGACGATGCCCTCGGACCGCCCGTCCTGCCTCACCCGGCGCGGGTGAGTGATCACCGGCACGTCGAGCGCATCGGCGAATCGCAGCAAGCTCACCCGCCACGGGTGATCACCTTTGCCGGATCACCTCGCATGTTCGAAGAAGCAGCGCCGAATGCTGCTCCTTGCTGACTCTCACCGGCAACGTGAGGAAACGATCATGGCCACGACCACGACGCACCGCCGTTCGGAAGCCGCAGAGGCCACCGCCGGCGGACTGACGGTGTTCGCTGCCGTCCTGCTGTTCATCGCCGGTGTCCTGGACCTCTTCCAGGGCATCATGGCCATCGCCAACGACGACGTCTTCGTCACCACTCCCAACTACGTCTTCAAGTTCGACCTGACCAGCTGGGGCTGGATCCAGCTGGTCCTCGGAGTCATCGCCATGGCCGTGAGCGCCGGCCTTTTCACGCGCGCCACCTGGGCCCGAGTCGCAGGGGTCGGCATCGCGGGACTGCTGATCATCGCGAACTTCCTGTCGGTCCCGTACTACCCGGTGTGGTCGCTCGCGCTGATCGCGATGTACGCCTTCGTCATCTGGGGACTGTGCGTCGTCCGGCGGGAACCGTGAGCAGGGCCGTGGTTCCGTAGGACGACGGCTTGCATGACCCGTCCTGTGCTGACATTTTCGTCCTGATATGCGCCGGGCGGGTTGTGCCGTGTTCTGATCGACGCGCCCTGGTGTGGCGCCGAACTCGGGAGGACCCATCGCCGAGACGACGTCGGAGAGCGGCTCCGGGTCCGCGGAGCGGAGCCGGCCTCCGGAAGCCGACCTGCTGAGGACGATGCTGGGCCGGCCGGAGTACCGCAAAGCCTTGGTCTTCTGCGGGCTGATCGGTATTCCGGTGGCGCTGATCGCGTTCTGGTTCCTCGTGGCGGTCAATCAGCTGGAGCAGCTGATCTGGACCGACTGGCCCAAGGACCTGGGCTGGAAACAGGCCCCTTGGTGGTGGGCGCTGCCCCTGCTGACCGTGGCCGGTCTCGTGGTCGGCCTGGTGGTCGCGCGGTCGCCGGGCCGGGGCGGACACGTACCCGCCGGGGGCCTGCACTCGGGTGGCATCACGAAAAGAGCGCTGCCGGGCGTCCTGATCGCCGCCCTGGTGGGTCTGCCGTTCGGTGCCGTGCTGGGGCCCGAGGCGCCGCTGATCGCGATGGGCGGCGCACTGGCGCTGCTCTTCGCGAGCCTGGCCCGGGCGCCGGAGACCGAGGCGAGCACGGCACTGCTCGGTGCCGCCGGGGCGGCGGCCGCGGTCTCCGCACTCTTCGGGAATCCGATCGTGGGCGCGGTGCTGCTGATGGAGGTCGCGGGGGTGGGCGGGCCGCAGCTGTTCGCGGTGATGCTGCCGGCTCTGCTGGCGAGCGGGGTGGGGGACCTGATCTTCACCGGGTTCGTCCACTGGACCGGCTTCGAGACGGGGAGCCTGGACATCGGTCTGCCCAAGCCGCCGCCGCTCGACTGGCAGGACGTGCTGTGGGTGTTGGTGCTGGCGCCCGCCCTCGCCTTCCTCATCCACTGGGCCTTCGTGGGCGGGCGGTTGGCGGCGCGTTTCGTGGCGACCCGGACGGTCCGGAAAACCGTGCTCTGCGCCCTGGGTGCGGCGGTCTGCATCAGCCTCTACGCGGTCGCCACCGGTCGGTCGCCGGCGGAGGCGGCGCTTTCCGGGGAGTCCACGCTCGCCAGTCTGGCGCAGGACCCGCACGCCTGGCCGGTGGGCGCCCTGATCGCCGTACTGGCCTTCAAGGGCCTGGCGTACGCGCTGTGTCTGGGCAGTCTGCGTGGGGGTCCCGTCTTCCCCGCCCTGTTCCTGGGCGGGGCGGCCGGCGTCCTGCTGGCGCCGCTGCCGGGCCTGGGACTGGTACCGGCCATGGCGGCCGGGATGGCCGCCTCGGTGACCGCGGCCCTGCAGCTGCCCGTGAGCAGCGTCGTCCTGGTCGTGCTCCTGCTGGGCAACGTGGACACGGTGGCGCTGGTCGTGCTGGCCGCGGTCGTGTCCTTCGTGCTCGTCCAGCGGCTGCCGCAGGGGCCGGACATCCCGGCGTTCGGCGAACGGTCCGCCGACCGGACGGCTCACTGACGCTCACCAGGGCCGGCTGACCCCGGCCTCGTGGGACGGTCCAGATGGCGGGCGGCCCAGGGTTCACGGGCGATGACCGCCCCGGCGGTGATGCACAGGGCCGCGACCACGCAGAGCGTGATGAGCCAGGACAACAGGGTGAAGACCGCGCCCAGCGAGCCGTACTTCTCCAGACTGTGGTTGAGGGCCCGGGGCACGTACAACGCCGCGGTGGAGGTCAGCACGCTCAGGGCCGTGCCGGTCAGTACCGCGCCCGGCAGCAAAGGCAGCCACTTCACGCGCGCGGTCAGCAGCAGATGCTGCGTCCACCACCAGATTCCGGTCTCCGCGACCAGCAGCAGCGGCACGCCCAGCCACAGGCCGAGACCGAATCCGTTGCGCAGGCTCCCCTGGATGGCGAACATGAACAGCCACGCCACGAGCCAGGCGATCCAGCGCCAGGCGGCCACCCGCGCGCTCGCCCCGGGCAGACTCCACGCGCGCTCGCACAGCCGCTGCATGGCGCGGCTGCACGCGGTGGCCGAGATGAGCACCATGAGCCCGCCGACGACACCCGTGGTCTGCCGCAGTTCGTCGGACGGCTGACCGCCGCCCTTGAGCACCTTGTTCAGTTCGGCGTCCGAGCTTCCGGAGAGTCCGAAGGCTTCGTGCAGGGACCTGACGAACTGGTCACGCACCGACTGCGGAGCGAGGGAGGCCACCACGAACAGCAGAGGCACTGCTGTGAGGAATGCCTGGGCGGCCAGCCGGGTCGCCGAGTCGAGCACGTTCACCGAGATCAGGTGGGACAGCAGATGCGTGATCACCGGAAACCGGGTCTCGGCCCGGGTTCGCAGTCTCGTCAGCCAGGACCTGGCCGAGGCGCCTCGCTCCCGCCAGGCCGCCCGGTGTGACGGGCGGTCCGGACGGCTTCCTCCGGTCCCTGTCCCTGACTGCATGCTGCCAGGGTGCCGCCACCACGGCCGTCTGGCCCCGGGCGAGGTCACGACGCAAGGCCGGATGGGGCAACAAACAACTACAAAGAGGCGTAAATGGGACGTAGAGGTTAAGGCATCGGATGCGTCGCGGACGCGAACAGGGCCCGCCGTGGACAATTTGTGGGGTGCGGATCCGGCAGTGAAACTGAAGCCATGAGCGGGAGCCGCCCCGTGGTCGGGTGCGCAGCAGCGCCCGGGGGCTGCGATGGTGCTTGACCTTGTGCTCATCGGCCTGGCGATCGCCGTGTTTCCCCTGTCGGTGACCGCGTTCGTCCTGGTGCTGTCGGCGCACGGCGGCGTCCTGAAGGGCCTCGTCTTCATCCTCGCCTGGCTGGCCTGCTTCGTGGCCGTCCTGGCCGCCGTGCTGCTCGGCACCGGCGGCAAGCCGCCGGCTCCCCACTCCCCGCCCTCCACCGCCTCGTCCGCGATCAAGCTGGCCATCGGCGTGGGGCTCGTAGGCTACGGCTGGTATCGGCACCGAGCCCGTCGTCACAAGGACCAAGACGGGGCGGGACAGCGGACCGAATACCGCACCGAACACCGCACCGAACACCGCACCGAACACCGGACCGGTCACCGGCGGACGTCTTCCGGTGGACTGATGGCGCGACTCGACCGGCTTTCCCTGTGGAGCGCGGCAGCGCTTGGTCCGCTGCTCCAGCCGTGGGGGCTGGTGGCGGCCGGCGCGGCGACGGTGGTCGACGCCGACATGTCCCACGCCTCCTCCTACCTGGCCCTGTTCGGGTACTGCCTCCTTGCCACGAGCAGTCTGCTGGCGATGGAGGTCTACACGACGTTCGCTCCGGACGCGGCCAGGGTGCGCCTGGGCAAGCTGCGCACGTGGATCACGAATCACCAGGAACAGGCGCTGGTGGCCGTGGCCTTGGTGGCCGGCCTGTTCCTGGTGAGCAGAAGCATCGCCCAGCTGACGTCCTGAGCGATCCAGCCGTGGGTCCGAAGTACGGCGTCGGCACGCAACCGGTCGCACAGCCGGTGGCGCCCGAACCCGGTGTCCCTCGTCAGATCCAGGAATCGATCACCCGGGCAACCGGGATGCGCTCTACCGGCGGACCGCCGAGATCAGTCCGCCGGGCCGCTCCTCGCGCTGCGGCGGGGTGCTGATCGGACGGCCGTAGGCGGCGGCGCGCTCGCGCAGGGTGTGGCAGTCGGCCTCCCAGCCGTGCCCCGCCAGCCAGCCCACCGGGTCGTCGGGCATCTCCGAGACCCACATGGACGCCGCCGATCCCGGCACGGCGTCCGCGCCGAAGCGTTCGATCACGCCGCGCGATCCCAAGGTCAGCCCCATACGACTGCCTGCCACCGACTGTGCGCTGATCCGGGACAGCAGCAGCTCCACCGCGTCCTCGGGCAGATAGATCAGCAGCCCTTCGGCGATCCACACGGTCGGTGCGGTCGGGTCGTGCCCTGCGGCGGCCAGCGCGCCCGGCCAGTCCTCCCGCAGGTCCACCGCTACGGTGATCCGCTCGCAGCGCGGGACGGCCCGCTCCTGGCGCAGCACCGAAGCCTTGAAGTCCAACGGCGCGGCGGTGTCGACCTCGAACAGCCGGGTGCCCTCGGGCCAGTTGATCCGGAAGGCCCGGCTGTCCATGCCGGCGCCGAGGAGCACGACCTGCCGGACCCCGGACGCGGAGGCCTGCTGCAACAGGTCGTCGAGGAACTTCGTCCTGATGACGATGGAGAAGGCGACGGCCAGCCGGCGGCGTCGTGCGGCCTCGTCATCGGGCAGCGGCGGCGGGGAGGGCCACAGGCCGCCGGCGGTGGCGAAGGCCTGTGCCAGCGGGTCGCGGAACAGCGCGTTCTCCCGCTCGCTCTCCAGCGCCCGCACCCGGGCCACCCCCACCCCCGTGGCCCACACTCCCGACGGCTGCACCTGCTCCTGCTCATCAGTCACCGCACCAGCCTAGATGGTCGATTTCAAGGGAACTGACGAGGGCAATCGCCGCTCGCCGAGATGACGTTGTTCGGCCGATGAGGCACCGGAGGCACTTCCGGGCTATGCGGAAATGGCGCCGAGGTCTGTGCCGGTCAGATGGCAGCTCGCGTCCCACAGCCGCGCCGCGACGGAGGTGTCGGCGAGGTGCTCCCACACCGGTTCGCGTCGGGGCTCGCCGCGCAGGCCGAATGCGCGCGGTCCCCATAGCTGGCCTCCGCGCACGGCGGGGTCGAGCACCGCTCGGACCGCACTCCATGCACCGGCGTCCTTGCCCTGGACGAGGACGGCCGCAGGTGCCGCGCTCAGCCGCGCCCGGGTGGTCCGCATGTGGACCGGTGGTCGTGAGGGGGTGAGGGAGTCCAGCGCGCCGCCGGGATGGACGACCACGCTGGCCACCGTGCTGCCGGCAGCGCGCAGGCGGCGCTCGAGTTCGATGCCGAAGTACATCTGCGCCAACTTGGAACGGCCGTAGGTGCGCTTGGGCCGGTAGTCCTTCCGGGACTGCAGGTCGTCCAGGCGGAGCCGCTCGGACTTCGCTGCGAAGCTGCCCATGGTCACGACGCGGGCCGCCGGCGCAGCCGACAACAGCGGCAGCAGCCAGTGAGTCAGGGCGACATGCCCGAGGTGGTTCGTGCCGAACATGAGCTCGTGACCGTCCCTGGTCTCCTGGCGCGGTGAATCGTCGAGCGCGACACCGGCGTTGTGGACCACGGCGTCAAGGCGATGCACGTCCAGTGATCTCACCGCCTGCTCCAGGGACGCCAGATCAGCCAGGTCCAGCCGAACGGCGCGCACCTGCGCAGCGGGAACACGCGCACGGATCGATCCCGCGGCAACTGCGGCTTTGGCCGGGTTCCGGCTGCCGAGTATCACGGTGGCTCCGGTCGCCGACAGTTGCTCTGCGACGAAGTAGCCGATGCCGGCGTTGCCACCGGTGACCAGAAAAACGCGGCCCTGGGCCCCGGGTAGCCGTCGGACATTCCAGGGCGGCGTGGCGGACGCGGATGGCATGGTGACGGGCTCCCTTGTTCGTGAAGGCGGCTACGGCAGCCGCCGCCGGGCAACTCGCCACCCACGGTCGCAACGACCGCCGACACATTGCCTATCGATCACCGACAGCCTTGGCGGACTGCCGACATCCGGCCGACAGATCACCGACCCGCACCGCACCGCACCGCACCGCACCACGCCACGCCACTGCGCGCCGCGTCGGCCCACAGGATCAGGACGTCTCCGGTGCGTCGCACTGGGTGTTCGGCGGGCAGAACCAGGCCCGTGCCGTGTCGAGCAATTCGCGTTCGGCGTCCGCTGCGTCCGAGTGCGGGCCGTAGACGATGAGCGCGTACTTCTCACCGTCCTCGGCCTGGAAGCGGTAGTCGATGACGTGGTAGGCGACACCGGAGGCGGATTCGCCGCTGAGTTCGTCGGCCGTGTACTCGTGCTCGGCCGCCTCGCCCCCGGACGCATCGGTCACGTCCTGGACATGGATCTCCTGGTAGCCGTCCAGCTTGCTGCTCGTCTTCTGGGACTCCACCACCGACTCGTGCGCGGTGGCCTCCATGACCTGGAATATCTGAATCCTGCGGATGCCGTCGGGGCCGCGGTACTCGACGATGTCGATGCCGTACTGCGACGGCTCGCTCTTGCGGGTCCATCCCTCGGGCACCGCGATGCGGAAGCCCTCGGAGTCGTCGAGGACCGTGTAGCCCGCCGGGGCGGTGGCCGAGGTCGACTCGGACTGCGTGGGGTCGGCCGTCGTACCGCCGTCGGAGGCGCCCGGATCGGCGGGCGCCTCCTGGGCCGGCGGCCGGTAGGGCTTCGGCTCGTCCTTCCAGCCCAGGGCCCACGCGCCGAAGGAAATCCCGCACACCGTGAGGACGACAGCGGTGCGCTGGAGAACGGCCCGCTGGCGCTGCAGGTCGAGATACCGTTCGGTTTGGAAGAGCCGCTCACGGCGCGACGCGGACCACTCCTGCCGCTCGGTGTCGAACACTCTCATCGTCGCCGTCCCCCGTGTCCTCGTGCCCTCGTCGTGCCTTCGTGGGATGTGCTGTGCCGTCAGCCGAGCAGTTGGGCGATGCCCTGGACGACGGCGGTGGCCGAGGCGATCGCGCCCGCCGCGGCGGCCTGGGAACCCAGCCAGCTCCGCACCCCGCCCAGCAGCCGGGTGAGCCGGTTCGGGTCGGCCGTTCCGGTGCCCTCGATCTCGGCCTCGGCGTCGGCGAGTTCACCGTCGAGCGTCGCGTCCTCGGGGCTGCGGTCCGCCGTCGGCGGCAGCGCGCCGCGCAACCCGCGGATGGCTCCGAGGAGTTCGGCGTGGCGCGGGTCGGGCCCGGTACCCGTGACGTTGTACGACGTCGCCTTGCCGTGCGTGCCGGTGGCGATCGAGCCCCCGCTCATCGAACCGATGCTCACGTTGCCGCCGCTGCTGTTGGGCGGCTGCTCCGGAGTGCTCTGTCCGCTGTTCGACATGTGCCGCGTTCCTTGTCTCATGGCGTGTGGTTGGCAGGGGTGGGCGGAGCCGATGGCGGTGGCTGGTTGTTGTGGGTGGCGCTGCCGTGGCTGCCGGTGGCGACCGCGCCGCCGGACATGTCCTTGATGAACACGCTGCCGCCGCTGAGCTGGTAGACGTGCTGTTCGAACTCCTCGGTGCGGTAGCCGTGCGCCTTGAGCGCCTCGCGGACGCCGTTCACGATCCGCTCCTGGATGGTCTTCACATAGCGGGTGCTGTCCATCCGCTGGAACGCCGACAGCCCTTTGTTGCCGGCCAGTTCGCGCAGCGACAGCCTCGGCACGTCCGGCGGCGGTTCCCGCGTCGACCAGTTGGTCGCCACGGTGTTGCGCAGAGTGGCAAGGCCCCCGATACCGGCGTCGACCCCGATCGAGGGGGCGTCGCGCAGGGCGCGCATCGCACCCCGGGCCCAGGTCTCGGGAAGCCGTTCCACGAGGGCGTCCACCGCGCGGAACTCCTTGCGGACGGGGCCGAGGACGAACGGCAGCACTTCGAGGACGAGCATGCGGCCTTGGGTGTGGACCCGGACGAGGACGGTGACCACGACCTGTTCCTGCCAGGCACCCACCCGGATCCGCAGGAACACCCGCCGCCCTTCGCCGCCTTCGTCGACGGCCTCCTTCCGGTGGGCGGCTACCTGGGCGGGGTCGTAGACGGGCAGACCGCGGCGCTGGCCGGTTCGCTGGGGGAGCGCGGCCGGGTCGGGGACCCCGCCGATCTCCAGCTCCTCGTCGCGTGCCACGCCGCCGGGGACGTAGACGAACCGGTCGATCTCAAGGTCCCGCAGCCGGTCCTTGCCACTGCGCGCGGCGGACTCGCGCAGTCCCGTCAACTGCGGTTCGATCATGGCGAGCGCGGCGTCCGCGGTGAGGGGACCGCCGTTCTGGCGCGGCAGAGCGCCGCCGCCGGAGCCGACGTCCGCGCCATCCTTCTCGCCGGGTTGCGGCGTGCGCCTGCGCAACTCCAACGCGAACGACCAGGGAGTGCCCTGTGTGCCCACCCCCACGAACGACGGGCTGTCGGGGTCGTACAGGGTCAGCGACGCTTCCTGCTCCCGCTGCACGTCGTCCCGCAGCATCTCGAACAGGGGGCCCGGGGGCAGCGCGGGCTGGGTCGCGGTGGGAAATGTCCAGCGGCTCAGAAGCCGGCAGAGGGACTTGCGCTGCCAGGACTGGTACCACCAGGCGATGAGCGCGATGGCGAGAGGGAACAGCAGCGGGTACGGAGTCTGGGCGTGGCCGCCGAGCAGTCCGGAGAAGTACGCGTACCAGTAGTAGAGGGCAAGGGACCAGGCGCCGAGGGAGATCAACGTGCCGGCCCCGTCGGCGGCCTTGGCCACCGGGTCGGGCAGTCCCGCCGAACGGGCGGCCGATCCGCCTCCGCCGACCGTACGGGCGAACCACAACGCCAGGGCAACCAGCGCGTAGAGAACCGACCACGGCAGCGGCCTGCCGTCGGTCAACTGATCGTCGCCCTGGAAGAACGCGGTGAGCACATCGCTGAAGTGCACCTCCGCACCGTCGCCCCAGCGGTCGGAGAGCCGGTCCCAGAACATGATCACGTCGGACACGAAGAACCCCGCCCAGGCAGCGAGCATGAGCAGCGAGGCCCGTGCCTCCTGCGAGGTCACCCGCAGGGCGTGCGAGAGGACGGGCAGGATGTCGACGCCGTTGGGCGGGGCGATCGGCCGTTCGCGGTGGTCGCACACCTCCTCGATGACCCGCCGTCGGAAGGCCGCGTCCTGGTACACGCCGGCACACAGCAATCGTGTGGCTTCCGTGCGGCTGTAACGGTGTGGTGGAAGGCTCACGCCAGACACGTCGTTCCCCCGATGCTCCGTCATCTCCCCGGTCGACGGAATGACGACCATGAGAATGCGTCACTCTGATGCCGAGGGATGAGAGGGCAAAACTAGGGCGGAGGCGGCCGCCGGCGGACGGCCATGGCCACAACGAGCACCGATGGAATGAAAGTCGGCCAGAAGCCCGGACCCGCGCCGGATGAAGCTGCTAATGCGGTGGCGCGCGACGTACGACTCGTCCGCTGGCCGACCCGCAAGGGGCCCGGGCTAATGGGGCGACCAACTCCCGAAAGCCTGCTGATGTGCCCCGTCGCCACGCCGCCAGGGGAAGGGCGCCAGATCAGGTTCGACCCAGCCGGCCCTGGCTCGGGCGTCGGCGAGTGTCGAGGACCGGTAGAAGCGGGTGAGCAGCTTCTTGTCGAGCAGTGCGGGGTGCCGCCGGGCGAAGGTGTCGAAGTCGGCCGTGTCCGACTCGCCCACGTGGTGTCCCACCAGTTCGACCCACGCCCGGCTGACGGTGGCGTTGTATTTCTGCGGGACGCCGGCGTATCGGGCGGTGCGCTGAATACCGTCACTGATCAGATCCACCGCCGCGCCGCTTCCGTATCGCCGAACGGCGAGCCAGGTCAGGTGAACGTGCTGGCGATGCCCGAACCGCTCGGCGGTGGCCATCACCTCGTCCATGAACTCGGAGAACGGCGAGGCCCCCTCGGCCGCGCCATGGTTGTCAGCCGTCATGACCCCTCCCTGATCAAGGCGTCCGCCACGGCGTAGAAGCCTGCGAGCGCCTCGGCGGGCAGGCCATCCAACGCGCGGCTCTCGAGATCGGCCAGCGTCTGGCTGATCAGCGTTGCTGCCGCTCGCCCGGACTCCGTGAGTTCGATCAGCACCGAGCGGCGATCGCCGGCTCGTGTACCGCGAGTGATGTGCCCACGACGCTCGAGTCGGTCGAGCACGCTGGTCAGCGTGGTGGGGCGGGCCCCTACGGCAGCCCCCAGTTGGGACACGGTCCGGCCCTGACCGTCGGCGAGATTGGCCAAGGCGTTGATCTCCGAGGCGGTCAGGTCGAGGTCGACGAGTTCGGCAGCGATCAGTTGCAAGGAGGCGTGGGTCGCACGCTGCAGGGTCAGCAAGATCGACCGTGCCGATTGCACGCTTTCGGGCTTCATGGTTTCGGATATTACGAGATCGTACTAATGCCTGGCAAGCGCGTTTGCGTGCGGCAACCGGGATGTAGCTTGCCGTCTTTAGAGGGCCGCGCTCACCTCACCGATCGCCGTGTCCAGGATGGAGAGGCCGAGGTTGAGTTCGTCCTCGGTCGCCGTCAGCGGCGGTGCTACACGGAAGACGCCCCCCATCCCGGGGAGTTGGACGATGTTCATGTGCAGGCCGAGTTCGAAGCAGCGGCGGGTGACCTGGGCACCCAGTTCGTCCGAACTCTGCTTGGTCTCACGGTCCACGACGAGTTCCAGGCCGACGAGCAGACCACGGCCGCGGATGTCGCCGATGACCTCGTGACGGGTGGCCATGTCCTCCAGGCCGGCCCGCAGGAAGGCGCCGAGCTTACGGGCGCGCTCGTCGAGCCGCTTCTCGGCCAGGACGTCGAGCACGGTGTTGCCCACCGCGGCCACCAGCGGATCGGAGACATGCGTGGTGAAGAAGAGAAATCCGCGGTCGTACGCCTCCTGCTCGATCTCGGCACTGGTGAGGACGGCCGCCAGGGGCAGGCCCGCACCGAGGGTCTTGGAGAGCGTGAGGATGTCGGGGACGACACCGTCGCGTTCGAAGGCGTACCAGGTGCCGGTGCGGCACAGGCCGGTCTGAGCCTCGTCGAGGATCAGGAGCATGCCGCGCTCGCGGCACTTGTGCTGAAGAGCCGCGAAGTATCCGGGCGGAGGTTCGATGATGCCGCCGGAGCTGAGGATCGGTTCCACCAGGCATGCCGCGAGGCTGCCGGTGGACTGTGCGTCGATGAGTTCGAAGGCGAAGTCCAGCTGGCGGCGCCAGTCAAGGTCTCCGTCGCGGGTGGTGAAGTCCGGGCGGTAGGCGTGGGGCACCGGGATCGCGAAGTTGCCAGGTGCGGACGGGCCGTAGCCCTTGCGCCCCGTGCTGTAGGTGGCGGAGGCGGCGGCCTGCGTCATACCGTGCCAGGACCTGGCGAACGAGACGATCTCGTGCTTGCCCGTGACCAGCTTGGCCATCCGGACGGCGGCCTCGTTCGACTCGGCGCCGGTGGTCAGGAGCAGGGCCTTCTCCAGGGGGGCGGGCAGTGTCTCTGCGAGGCGCCGGGCCAGGTCGACGACCGGGCGGCTCAGCATGCCGCTGTAGAGGTGGTCGAGGGTGGCGACCTGGCGTTGGACGGTCTCCACGATCGCCGGGTGGGAGTGCCCGAGGATCGCACTCATCTGGCCGGACGTGAAGTCGAGGATCTTCCGGCCTTCCGCGGTGAAGACGAAGCTTCCGGCGGCGCGGTCGATGACCTCGTGGGTGAAGTCTCCGCCGTAGCGGACGAGGTGCCGATCCGCGTCGGCCCAGAACCTGGAGGCAGGGGTCGTCCGGTCGGTGGAGGCAGGGGTCGCAGCAGCCATGGCTCTGAAGGTAGGGCGGTGCGGAGGGCCGCGTCCATCACACAATTCCGGCTGTACTGTTCGGAAGATCCGCACAAGAATGAGGGGGGTGATGAACCCCTGGAGGCTGCGGCTGCTGACTCAGCTGGACACGCTGGGGACGGTCAGAGCGGTGGCCCAGGCCGCGCACCTGAGCCCGTCGAGCGTGTCCCAGCAACTCGCCGTACTCGAGGCAGAGACCGGCACACAGCTGATCGAACGCACGGGGCGGCGGGTACGGCTGACCTCGGCCGGACGGATCCTGGCGCAGCGCGCGCGGGCGATCCTCGATCACATGGACACCGTGGAGGCGGAGCTGCGGGGGTTCGGCGAGGAACCGTCGGGACTGGTGCGGCTCGGGGCGTTCCAGAGCGCGGTGCACACCATGGCCGTACCGGCGATGACACGGCTGGCAGGCGAGTACCCCCATCTCGACGTCCAGCTACTGGAGTTGGAACCGCACGAGAGTGTCCCCGCCCTGCGGACCGGTGACGCGGACCTCGTGATCACGACCACGGACTTCGGAGAGCTGCCGCTCGGCCCGGACCTCTACCTCCTGCCGCTGGCGACGGATCCGATCCTGCTGGTGCTGCCCCCTGAACATCCCGCCGCCGGGCGAGGACCGGCCAACCTGGCCGCCTTCGCCGATGAGCCGTGGGCCTTCGACATCCCGCAGTCGTACATGGCGAATCTAGCGTTGCGGCTGTGCCGACAGGCACGGTTCGAGCCCCGTGTGGTCGGCCGGTTCAGCAACTACATGCTGACCTTGGAACTCGTCGAAGCCGGGCACGCGGTCGCACTGCTGCCGGGGCTGGCTGTCGACGCCGGCCGCTATCGCGTCGCCACACGGGAACTGGCCAACCCCGTGACCCGTACGATCACGGCGGCGATCCGCAGGGGGACACCGCCTCGTGGAGCGGTGCGCCTGGTACTTGACGCACTGCTGCCGCCCTCGGCAGGGGATCCGTGATCCGCCGTACGCCACTTGGCGCGGTGCGCGCAGCAGGCGAGGCCGCGGTGCTCGCCTGGGCGCACGGAGCGCGGCGGTGCAGGAACGGTTCGCGGATCTGGGCGGCAAGTGGCTTGTGCGCCGTACCGCCTGCGCGAAGGCCGTTGTCAGTGGAGCGGGCATGACGTCTGCCAGGATGCCGTGCTTGCCGTGCTTGCCGTGAGTCGAGAGGTCTCAGCGCAGTCGGCGTACGCGCAGCACCAGGTCGTCGGTGTGGTGTGCGCCCGCGCCACCCTCGGGTGCCACGCGTGGCCGTTGCTCGTCCACCTCTACCTCCCAATCGTCGTCGAGTAGATCGGAGACCGTCGAGGGCCAGACGTAGTCGGCCGGGTCGAAGCCGCTGTCGTGCGCCTGCTGGGTGTCCATTCCCGCGTGGTGTACGAGCAGCAGTACGCCGCCGGGCGCGACGGCCGCGAGCAGCGCTCGCTCGGCTGAGGCGTCGGGTGTGCGCAGCAACGCCGGGTACTGTGCGGAGACCAGATCGAAGGAGGCCGGCGGAAGCACCGCCTCGGTGAGTCCGGCGTGCACCCAGTGAACGGCCACGCCGGCATCCCGCGCGTGTCCGGCGGCCCGCTCGAGCGCCACGCCCGAAACCTCGAGCGCGGTCACCTGCCATCCGCCGCGCGCGAGCCAAATGGCGTCCGCGCCCTCGCCGCAGCCGACGTCGAGGACTCGCCCAGGTGTGACTCCTTCGACCTCGGCCACGAGCGCGCCGTTGGGCCTGCCGCTCCACAACTGCTGACGTTCGGCGTACCGCTCGTCCCACTCGGCCCGCACCGTGGGGTCTCCGACATATCGGTCGGCAGGGAAGGGGGTGTCGGACGCGGTTGATTCTGCTGCGATGTTGTCGGTCACGGGCCTACCGTCGCTGACGGCCTCCAGGTGTGCCACTCCTGTTGCCGGTCCGGCAAACGGCGTTGAAAGGACGTGTCGAGATCCCGGTCGCTGCCAACCGCAGCCGGCGACGGCTGCTACGGCCGCTGCGTTGTCGTCGACGGCCTTGCCAGTCGTGACGTCCGCGATGTCATAGCCAGGTGGTTGCCAGCCATGCGGCCACGGCCGCGATCAGGAAGAGCGTGATGTTGAGGGCTATCTGGCGATCGCCGATGCGCAGGTGGACCGCGGTCGCACCGATCTGCAGGATGACGAAGCCGATGGCCGCGGCGAGGGCCAGCCAGGGAGCGATGCCACTCGGCGGCGGGAGGATCAGTCCGAGCGCGCCGAGCACTTCGACCAGCCCGATGAGCCTGACGGCCGGCATCGGCACGGTGTCCACCCAGCCCATCATCGGCCGGAGCCGGTCACGCGTGCGGACCAGCTTCATTCCGCCGCCGTAGAGGTAGAACAGGGCGAGCAGACCGGCGACGATCCAATAGGCGACGTTCACGGATTTCCATTCCTGGCGGGGCATGGGGCGGGCGAGTCGTGGTGTCAGGCCGTCGTCGGGCGAGTACCTGTGGCGGGTTCGGTGGCGTACCGGCTCATCGTCCGGAGGTGCGCCTGAGGGGTCAGATCCTGGCCGTCGTCCATCATGTCCCGCAGGTCTCGGAAGTACTGCACGTACAGGTCGGGTGTGAACGTGCTGAGCATGACGGCCGGTTGGTCGGTGACGTTGGCGAAGGTGTGCGGGGCGCCGGGCGGAACCATCACGAGCGTGCCCGGCGTCGCGTCGTAGTCCCGGTCTCCCACCGTGAACCGCACCGTGCCGGAGATGACGTAGAAACCCTCGTCGTGCTGGGCATGACGGTGCTGTGGCGGGCCGGGGGTGTGCGGTGCGAGCACGGACTCGGCCATCCCGAGACGGTGCCCGGTGGTGCTGCCGTCCTCGAGGATCCGCATACGTGTGGTGCCCAGGACGATGCTCTCCCCGTCCCCCGGGCCGACCACCGATACGGCGGCGA
Source organism: Streptomyces sp. NPDC057616 (assembly GCF_042800575.1). Classification (NCBI taxonomy): domain Bacteria; kingdom Bacillati; phylum Actinomycetota; class Actinomycetes; order Kitasatosporales; family Streptomycetaceae; genus Streptomyces; species Streptomyces sp. NPDC057616. The sequence continues at coordinate 29,834 of NZ_JBHVGU010000018.1, read as the reverse complement.
CGGAATGCGGCCGAGCATCGGCCGTGTGTTCGTCTGTCATGCCTCGATTTCACGATCCGGTGCACCGCACTGTCCAAGACTCATTATGGCATTCCGATACCGGATGGGTATCGTTGCAGCATGGAGCTGCGAACGCTGCGCTATTTCGTGGCAGTTGCCGAGGAGTTGCACTTCGGCCGGGCCGCCGCCCGGCTGCACATGAGCCAGCCGCCGCTGAGCCGGGCGATCAAGCAGCTGGAGACGGAAGTCGGCGCCGTGCTGTTCGACCGGTCGTCCGCCGGTGTCTCGCTGACCGCGGTGGGGGCGGTGCTGCTCGAGGAGGCGCGCGGCCTGCTCGACCAGGCTGACCGGATGCACGTACGCGTGGCCGCGGCGGCCGGCGCGGCATCCCTCACCGTGGGCCTGTTGGGCGACAGCGACGATCCCGGCATCCGGCGGCTGGCGGACGACTACCGCCGACGGCATCCGTACGTCGAAGTCCATGTCCGCGAGACCAGCCTGGCCGACCCCACCTGCGGCCTGCACGCGGGCCTCGTCGACATCGCCCTCACCCGTGCGCCCTTCGACGAAACCGGCCTGACCGTACGCGAGTTGGGTGCTGATCCGGTGGGGGCGCTGCTGCGTGCCGACGATCCGCTGGCCGGCTGTGGCGCCGTGCGGCTGGCGGACCTGGCCGACCGCCGCTGGTTCGTCTTCCCGGAGGGCACCGACCCTCTCTGGCTGTCGTACTGGAACGGCGGGGAGCGCCGCGAGGGGCCGGTCGTGCGTGCGGTCCAGGAGTGCCGTCAAGCCGTTCTGTGGAACGGCACGGTCGGCATCACGCTGTTGACTCACGAGCCGGGAGCGGGCCTCGTGGTGGTGCCACTGGCCGACATGGAGCCGAGCCGTGCGGTGGTGGCCTGGCGCGAAGGCGACACGAATCCGCTGGTCCGCTCGTTCGGCGCGATTGCGCTGGCCGCAGCCACGGCAGTGCGCGGCGCGCCGTCACGCGCCGTCGCGGCGCCACGTCAGAGACCACCTGAAACGGCGCGGCGCGCACCACGACTTCGGTGACGGGCGCCGCGGTCCGCTGAGTCCACGCGGCAGCAGGTGGGTTGCCCTGGCGTAGCTGATGGGATGCCCGAGGCGGAGGCGGGCAGGGGCCATCACCTGGTCGCGGCGAGCGCTGATCCGACGTTCGGCCCGGGTGTCGACGTCCGGGCGCGCCGGCCGATCTTCGAGACTCTGGTCGGTATGATCCCCGGCCTGCTCTTCATCTCCCTCTCGGCCACTGTCACGCCGCATTCGCCGAGCCATGTGGTGCTGCCTGCCCTGGCTCGCCGCCCTTCTGATGCCTGCCGTCCGACCGCTGATCGCGGTCGTGTCCACTCTCGGCACCGACCTGACGCGTGGCGAGCGCGGCTTCATCGGCTGGATGGCGCCGCGTGGCATCGTCGCGGCCGTGAAGCTCTACGGTCCGACTACGGTCTGACCGTCTCGCCCGCGGCCCGGCGCCTGGACGTCGTGCGTCCCTCCCGCTCGCGTCCGCGGGTACGGCCCTGAAGTCGGCGGGGCTGGAGGTGCTGATGTGGGCGGCGCAGAAGCAGCAGCGCGAACGCACCAGGCGGGCCGGGAGCTTGCCGCCGGTGAACCGCCTGGCGCCGACTGGTCGGGGTTCTACGCGTCCGCCGGCGTAGGCCCGTCGTCGCTCCCGCATGGGCGGTCGTGGGATGCCTTTGATGTGCAGCAGCGGCTGCCGCACCCGGACGCGGTCCGTCGACTCACGGGCGTGACAAACAGCCGGTGGTCGACGGCTCATCGCATGTACGAGGAGAAGGCCCGAGCGCACAGTGAGGCCGCGCGACACCGACGGCCGACCACGCGGAAGAGCGGGAACACATCTGCGCCGTGTTCACCCCGAAGGGAATCTTGCGGTGACCTGCCGCGCGCAGAGGTGCTGGCCGACGCCCCGTTCTGTCCCCGTGTGTCCCTCGCCCGCGGCAGGCTCCGGCGCTGCTTGAATCGACGCATGACTAAGCGCGACGATGCGGCTCTTTTCGGTAACCGATTCTTGACCGCGCCCGCCCCCTCGGAGACCTTCCCCGAGGAAGGTATGGCCGCGACGGACGCAATGAGGCTCGTGGATGTGGATCTCGCCATGGAGGGCGATCCGCAGCGCAACCTCGCCACGTTTGTCACCACTTGGATGGAGCCGCAGGCGCAGCGGCTGATTGCCGAGAACCTCCACCGCAATTTCATCGACCACGCGGAGTACCCCATCTCCGCCGAGATCGAGCAGCGTTGCGTGCGCATGCTCGCCGACCTCTTCCACGCGCCGGGCAGGACGACCGGATGCCGGACCCAGGGCTCGTCCGAGGCGATCATGCTCGGCGCGATGTCGTTGAAGTGGAAGTGGCGCGAGCGCCGCCAGGCAGCGGGCCTGTCGATCGACCGGCCCAACCTGGTTTTCGGAGGAGACGTCCACGTCGTGTGGGAGAAGTTCTGCCGCTACTTCGACGTCGAGCCGCGGATCGTGCCGCTCGCCGAGGGCAAGTACACGATCGGCCCGGAGGACGTGGAGCCCCATCTCGACGAGAACACGATCGGCGTCGTCGCCGTCCTCGGCACCACGTTCACCGGCCACAAGGACGATGTCGTCGGGATCGACAAGCTCCTGCGGGACGTCCGCAAAGAGCGGGACCTCGACATCCCGATCCACGTCGACGGCGCCAGCGGCGCATTCGTGTGGCCCTTCCTCTACCCGGACTCGAAATGGGACTTCCGGCTCGAGCAGGTGCGCTCGATCAACGTCTCGGGCCACAAGTACGGCCTGGTGTACCCCGGCATCGGATGGCTGATTTTCCGCGAGGAGTCCGACCTGGCTCAGGACCTCGTGTTCTACGAGAACTACCTGGGCAAGACCGACGCGACGTTCACGCTGAACTTCTCCACGGGCGCGGCGATGGTGCTCGCCCAGTACTACAACTTCGTCAGGCTCGGTCGCCAGGGCTACACCTACGTCATGAAGATGATGCAGGACAACGCCCGCGCGTTGGCCGACAACCTCCGTAGCAGCGGCCGCTTCGAAGTGATCGGGAGCGACCTCGAGCAGCTGCCGTTGGTCGCTTTCCGCCTCGCCGGCGAACACGCCTATGACGAGTCGGACATCGCTTGGCAGCTCTCGGCCGAGCGCGGCTGGATGGTGCCGGCATATACGCTCCCGCCCAACGCGGAACGGGTGAAGATCCTTCGCGCCCTGGTCAAGGAGACCCTGAGCCGCGAGCAGATCGATCGTCTTTACCAGGACATCGCCGACGCGTGCCGGACGCTGGACGACAAGGGGGCGGCCCACGGGATCGAGCGGGCCCAGGTGAAGCGCGGCACCGGCTACTGACGCACTGGCGGGGAGCGGCAGCACCTACGGCCGCCGACCGGGTACCGGAGCGTCAAGCCGGCCCGGGCCCCCAGTCGGCTCGGGCTCCGAGCCGGCTGGGGGGTGCGGCAGCGCCGCCCGCAAGACTCCCGGACCGCCGACCCGGCACGAGGGAGGCCGCCGACGCCGGCACCAGGTCGTGCAGCACCGCGCCGCCGACGGCATCGTGGTCCAGGCCGGCACCGTCCACCGGACACAGGTTCTGCTCAAGACCGACGCCGAGCAGTTCCGCCGGGTTGTCAGCCCACCGCCGGGGCAGCCGTGCGGGCGTATCGCCGCCGGGTCGTCCCGGTCAGCCGACCAGTTCGGCGATGCTCCGGGCCGTCAGCCACAGGCCGAGGAGCAGGGAGAGCGTGACGATCAGCTGTTCCTGATGCTGCTCCAGCCAGTTCCGCAGGGCGTTCAACCGCGTGTTCGCCACGGCGGGCGCCCACACCGTGTACATCTCCATGACGACGAGGCTGAGTGTGGCCAGCAGACAGTAGCCGGACAGTGCGAGCCAGTCGGCGAGGGTGGAGAGGTCCGCGTCCACGGCGGTCGCGGCTCCGGCACCGACCAGTCCCCAGGGCTGCAGCAGCCACGCCAGACCGGCCGCCGTGGCCGGAGAGGCGTTGTCGATCCGGGCGGTCCAGCGTGGCGGACCGTGCGGGCGGGGCGGTCGGCGATAGCGGTATGCGCCGTACAGCAGCAGTGTCAGGCCGATGGCGAGTTTCACATCGATCACGGCGGTCGAGGGCACGCTGTGACGGGCCGGGGGCTGACCGCCGGTCAGCAGCACCACACAGGCGATCACTGCAATCAAGTTGGCCAGCCACGACAACAGGAACGCCAGGCCCTGGCGAACGCCGCGCCGCGAGGAGAGCAGCAGGATGAAAGCGCTGTTGTGCAAGGGCCCCAGGGTGATGGCCGTAGCGATCGCAACCAGGTCGAGGACCATCGGATCAGCCGCTCCTGGGTGTCGGGGCCGTCTGCCACCTGTGGAGGTGCGGATCGGTCGGCAGAGTGCGGTGCTGCTGCCGGGCCGCAACCCGACTCTGCAGGCGGCGGCCCGGCCGGTCAAGCAGGGCACGCCTGCATGGCCGCACCGGCTGCCCGTCGGGCGTTTCGGCGGGCATGGCCTGAGTCGCTCCGAGGCCGACGTAGGGTTTCCCGCCGACATCGACGGCGGCGCGGTGCGAGCTCCGGTGAACTTCCGGAAGGCGAGGGCCGGAGTAGCCGTCGGTCACTGCCCGGGCGCCCTCGCAGCCGACGTCGAGGCCTTGGAGCATCGGCGCCGCGGGCCGTTCGACCGCCTGTCCGGCCCTTCAGGGACATGCGCGAGCGGACAGGTGCGGCGGCAGGTCTGGCGGTCGCCCGTTCGCGGCGAGGACTGCATTGCCGCTACGTGGGTATGCGCGCTGGTGGCCGTGAGGACTCAGGACAAGGGTGGCGGTGTGGATCAGTCATGCACAAAGACGAATTCCAGCCGTCGGCCCCCCACCCCGCATGTGCCGCGCTGGCCCTGGACGGTAGTGAGCCGATCGCCGCGGCGCGGCATGCGGCGCGACGGTTCATGACCGAACTGCAGGCCGTGCACGGCATCCCGGTGTCGGAGCGGGCGATGGGCACGGTCGAGTTGGTGGTCAGCGAGCTGGTCACCAACGCGTACAAGTACGCGCCGGGCCCTGCCCTTCTGGACATGGAGTTCAACGGCGGCGCGGTGGAGATCAGTGTGTGGGACACCGATCCCACGCTGCCGGCGGCCTACCAGGTGGATCCGAACCGGATCGGGCAGCACGGTCTGGAGATCGTGATGACGGTGAGCCGCAGCTTCGAGGTGCGGCGCGACCCGGTGGGCAAACGGGTCAAGGCCGCCGTCGTGCCGGCCGACGACCCCGGTGGGAACCCGGCCGGCCGCTTGATGTGATCCCGAAACGATCGGCAGCAAGTGAGGCGACGGGCGTGACGGCGCCTGACGAGTCGGCCTGGTTGCTCTGGGTCACCCGGCGGGCACCGCTGTGCGGCCCGCCCCTGTTCGTGGCGAAAAGGACTCCTCGCCGTGTCGCCCACGGGTGCGCCACTCGCTGGCGCTCTACTGCCTGACCTGCAGCGAGCGAGAGTGATCTGCCCCGTCGTCCCGAAGGGTATGGCCGAGCCCGGCTGCGGTTACAGGCGGATGACGACCAATGCGATGTCGTCGGTGGTACCGGAGGGTGGGAGGAGATCGGACAGGATGGCGTCGGCGAGGGCTTCGGGGGCGGCGCCCCGGTGGCGAGTGAGGGAGGCGGCGAGGCGAGCCAGGCCGGTGTCGATGTCCTCGTGTCGGCGCTCGATCAGGCCGTCGGTGTAGAGGATCAGGGTGGCGCCCTCGGTGAAGGGGGCGCGGGCCTGCGGACGGGGAACGTGGTCGACGCGGGCACCGAGCGGCGGGTCGGTGGCCTGGTCGAGGAAGGTCACGGTGCCGTCGGGGTGCAGTACGGCGGGCGGTGGGTGGCCGGCGCTGCTGTACGTGAGGGTGTGGCGGTCCCAGTCGATGAAGACCGTTGCCGCGGTCGTGGACTCCGCGCCTTCTACGAAGCGGGCGTACAGGCCGAGGGCCTCCAGGGCGCGGGCGGGCCCTTCGGCGATGCGGCAGGCAGCGCTCAACGCACTGCGCAGCTGTCCCATGACGCAGGCGGCCGCCAGGCCGTGGCCGACGACGTCGCCGACGGCCACCGCGATGCTGTCACCGGGCAGATCGGCCAGGTCGTACCAGTCGCCGCACACGTTCAGGGTTCTGGTGGCAGGTTGGTAACGCACGGCTGCCTGGTGATGCCCGACGGGGCTGGGGACAGGCAGCATGGCCTCCTGCAGGGCCAGGGCCACCTCACGCTCGTGGGCGTGGGCCTGGCGCAGGCGCTCGTTGACCTCCTGCAGTTCACGCGAGCGGGTGTAGAGATCGGTCTGCAGCACCCGCGCCCGGCTGCCGCTGTCCAGACCGTCGCGGGCACGAAGAAGCTCGGTGATCTCCTCCACCCGGTGCACGATCAGTGTCACCCGCCCGTCCGGTGCGAGAACAGGGGCGTTCACCGGGCTCCAGTAGTGCTCCTCCCAGAGGCCGGGCCGCTCGGGGTCCTCGATGTCGTAGCGGACCAGTGCCATGGTGTCGCGCTCGCCCGTGGCCACCACCCGCAGCATGGACGCCTCGGTCTCCCGCATCCCGGTCGCGGCCGGATCGTTCGGGTTCTCGGGAAAGACGTCGAAGATGTAGCGGCCCACCAACTGCTCGCGGGTACGCCCGGCCAGCCGCTCGAAGTCCTTGTTGGCGTCGGCATACACCAGGTCCGGCGTGAGCAGCGCCACCATCCCGGGCAGGGCGTGGAAGACCGCCTCGTAGTCGATCTGCGAGTTCATGGAGTGCCTGCCTTGACGCCGACCGTAGGTGTGCTGTTCACGGTAAGAGCCAACACATCACGATGCCCCTGCACCGTTCCCGTCAGCTCACCGTGATCACCTGGCCAGCCGTGTGCCGCGGCATCGCCCGGCCGCATGTCCGCAAGACATCGTCAGCCGCGGCGGGTCGGCGTCCGCGCGGGGCCGCGATGCGCGGCTTGCGTGCGCAGTTGCTCGTGTCGGCTTCTTGGTGGGGCTGCTGGATGTCGCGGTGCTGCTCACGGCTCTGCGGGGGACCCGGTGGTGACCGGTGTGGTCGGAGCCGGGCCGGCGGGGGAGGGTGCGGTGTCCTCCAGAACCCGGCGGTGTCGTTCCTCGCGGAACTCGCGCGGCCTTTGACGTGTGCGTACGGCCGGTCGCCGGAGACGGTGGAACGGAGCCGCCCGTTGTGCTCGTTCGATTGGGCTGAACGTCGCACGCGGCCTCGACCCACCCGGACCTGCACGAGAGCACGCCACGCGTCCGTGCCGCGTCAACTCGGGGCCTACGTCCGGGCCGACAACTGCGACGTAGGTACCGGAACACGCCTGCGCGGCCACCGGTGACCAGCGGTCGGAGGCGGCGCGGGCGCAGCGAAACGGCGCGTCCGATTCGGGGTGCGCCGGACGGGCCGCGCGTGGGTCGGATCGGCGAAGGTGGTCGGACGGGCCCAGGAAAAGCCCATGCCTGCATCGCAGGAGACGTCGATGAAGACGGTGCCCGGCCGGAACAGGGCGACTTCCTCGTCGGTGACGAAGGTCTAGGGTGCGTCGGTGCCCTGCCGGACGCAGGTGACGATGATGTCGAACCCGGCGAGATACTCCGCGAACGGTACGGGGCCTGTCGGAGTGAGTGTCTGAAGACGCGTCGGATCGTCTCATTCCTCATGTGCTGGGGCCGGAGTCCGGAACCGCCCCGAGAGCATCGCCCGCCCCTTTCGCATCCCATGAGGGAACGTTCTCTGCTCACCGGACGTTGGAGCCACTGGTTGTAGTTGAAGTTTGCGAACGTGGAAGCGCCCGCGGAGTTCTGACAGCGGGCGTTTCGTCGTCTCGGGGTTTTCTTCGACGGCTGGCGACCAGCAGCCCGGGATCGCGTGATCGCGCGCATGCCCGACCTACTCGCCATCTCGAAGGAGACGCCGCATGGTTCGAGGAACCGCGAAGTGGTTCAACGCGGAGCACGGTCCCGGCTTCGTCACCCCTGACGAGCCCGGTGCCGACGTCTTCGTCCACCACTCGGTGATCGACACCGGCGCTTGCCGCTCCCTGGAGGAGCACCAGCGGGTGGTGATCACCGCCGGCCAGGGCCCCAGGGGCGTGCAGGCCGACCCGGTCCGCGCGCTTTGAGGACATCTCGCACGAGGCAGGCCCGTACCGCGGGCCTGCCTCGCGCTGCTCGCGTCTGTTCCGCACAGGCTTCCCGCGTACGGCGGCCTGCCCCCGCGCCGGTCGTTTCGGCCCGCGCATCCCGAAAGGCGAAACCGTGAGCACCGACACCGTCTACAGAGGCCCCGATCCGACGGCCGGTCACGCCGCGACCACGAAACCTCCTCCTGGAACCCGGGGAAGCGACTACGCCGTGCTCTCCCGTGCGGTGAGGCGGAGCGGGCTGCTGAAGCGGCGGCCGGGCTACTACACTGCCAAGATCGCCGTCAACTTCCTCCTGCTGGCTGCCGGTTGGGCCGCCTTCGCCGTGATCGGGCAGTCGTGGTGGCAGCTGCTGACCGCCGCCTTCCTGGCCGTGATGTTCACCCAGACCGGATTCATCGGGCATGACGCGGGACATCACCAGATAGCCGGTTCCAAGCGTGCCAACAACCTGCTCGGCCGCGTGCACGCAGACCTGCTGATCGGCCTGAGCTACGGCTGGTGGATCGCCAAGCACAACCGGCACCACTCCCACCCGAACCACGTCGACCGCGACCCCGACATCGCCGACGGCGCCATCGCCTTCACCGAGGACCACGCCCGTGCCCGCAGCGGGGCCCACGCATGGCTGGCCCGTCACCAGGCCTGGCTGTTCTTCCCGATGCTGCTCCTGGAAGGACTCGCCCTGCACGTCGCCGGTGTACGGGCGCTGATCGACCGCACCGGCACGGCGAAGTCGCGGACGACCAAGGCGGGAGAGGCCGGCTTGCTGACGGCTCATCTCGGCGGCTATCTCGCCGCACTGTTCCTGGTCCTGACTCCTGTGCAGGCCGTCGTCTTCCTCCTCGTCCACCAAGGTCTGTTCGGCCTGTACATGGGGTGCTCGTTCGCCCCGAACCACAAGGGCATGGCCCTGTTCGGCAAGGACGAAAAGGTCGACTTCCTGCGCCGGCAGGTACTGACGTCACGCAACATCCGCGGTCACCGACTCACCGACTTCGCGCTCGGCGGGCTCAACTACCAGATCGAGCACCACTTGTTCCCCTCCATGCCGCGCCCCAGCCTGCGCCATGCCCAGGAAATCGTCCGCACCTACTGTGCCGGGCACGGCATCGCGTACCACGAGACCGGACTCCTCGACTCCTACGCCCAGGTACTCCGGCATCTCCACGCGGTAGGGGGGCCGCTGCGCCTGCGCCCCGAGCTGGAGTACTGATCACCTCGCCGTTCGAGCCTCCATCGGAATCCGTGCGGCTCACCGGCTGTCGCACAGCGCCGTCGAACGTTCTCGACGGCGCACCGATCGCCAGGACCGCGGCGCCGCCGTGGAAGCCTCGCCCAGACCTCGCTCTCGGCGTCGATCCTGGGGCGACGACAGGGCGTGGTCATCGCCGGACGTGGCATTTCGCCTGCCTGCGAGCGATGAGGAGTGTCTTCCTGGTCTCACGGTAGGCCGCGTGGGCCGGGGGAGGTGTCCGTCTCCAGCCCGCCGTGTGACGACGCGGGCGGGCGGAATCGGACGCGGCCTCGCTGGAGACCAGTGCTGCCCGGGGAAGGCGGCCGGCGGAGGTGGGGCGACAGCCCGGAGTGGTCCGTTCTGCCTGTTCGAGGAGTAGCGTGAGGTCATCGGGAGTATTTCGCGCACCGGTCCCGAAACCGGTGTCGTTCCTGGTGAGTGACAACGCCGGACAACTGCCCGCGCAGGTGTCCGGAGACGGGTTCGCACCATGTCTGCGACCACTGGCCATCCGCCGCTGAGCGCCGTACCCTTCAGGGCCCCGACCGCACGTCTCGCCCTCAAACCCGTGAGCCCGTCTCCGGGACAGGCCGAGCTGGACGGCGCCTGGTGGCCTCGCTCACGTGACCTGACCCAAGAGCTTCCGGCCCTGGCCGACGTGCTGGACCCGCTGTGGGGCCAGATCACCCGGATCGCCGTCAATGCCCGCTACTGGCCGGTCCTTCCGCGCAGGATCTTGGTCAACGGCCATGCGGTGAAGATCGGTTGGTTCACCTCGGAGCTGGATCCGCACATGATCCTGCTGCTGTCCGGCACGTCGGGCCGCTGGGACCTCCTGGTGATTCCCCCGGAGACGACCCGCCCCTCGGCCGCCCGGCTGATGACCGCCGCGAGCACGAGCACGGGCCAGCCGGGGACCGCCTCCGCCCTCATGGCGGCAGAACAGGCCGAGGCCCCCTGCACCTCGTACGAGGCCGGCACCGGACAGCCCGGCTGACTGAGGGCGGGGGCGACCGACTGCGTCACGGCCTCGGCCGTCGTCACAGCCTCGGCCACGAGGAGGTGGCACACCGCAAACCATTCCGCCGACGCGCGCCGGTCAGCCAGCATGAGAGTCCACCCAGTGGACAACAGCGAGTGCCGTGCGGCGTTTTGACGCCTCATCAAGGTCTGGATCGTCCTGCGCCGCCCACGGCACTCCGCTCCCGGCGCTGCAAGAGGCCGATTGCACTTGCGACGAAGCCGGCGCCCGGTTGGTGAACCGCTCAGCGGAACGTCGGCGCGTCCTGCGCGCCGGCCGGCAGGACCAACACCCCGAGACACGAGCCGGCCGACTCCGGCTCGTGCTGGGTCGCTACCCGGAGATCGCCCAGCGGCTGCTCCACATACAGGCGTCCACTGCTGCGCGCTGCGGCGGAGCGCGGAGTAGGCTGGTGAGACCGAGGGCATTTCGCACACCGGCTTCCACGCCGGGTCGTTCTCGGCGAGAGATGAAACCCGGACCGCCGCAAAGGCGGTTCGGAGACGGGCCCCGCATCATGTCGGTGACCTTGCACACCACGTCGCAACCCGAGCCCGTCGCAGCCCCGGCCGCGCGTCTCGCGCTGAAGATCGACGGCCCTTCCCGCGGACTCCTGGACGGTGCCTGGTGGCCGCGTTCCCGGGACCTGCTCAACGAACTGCCCGCGCTGACCGACGCGTTGGATCCCTTGTGGGGCCGCATCACACGCATCGCGGTCAACCCGAAGTACTGGCCGATCATCCCCCGACAGGTTCCCGTGGACGGCCACATCGTCAAGGTCGGCTGGTTCACCCCGGAGATCGATCCACACAAACTGTTGCTGCTCTCCTACGGAACCGGCCGATGGGACCTGCTGGTCATCCCGCCGGAGACCGGGGCGGAGGCGGCGGCCCGGCTGATGGCTGCCGCGTCCGAATACGCCGGCTCGCCCCTGACTGCCAGTGAGCTAGTCGCAGCTGACGATCCCCGGCACACAGCCTCCGCGACCGATACGGCACCGGCCCCGGAGGAGGCATGGGAGTACGAGGGCGGTGCTTCCGCCATGTCCGCGCCGCCCGCGCAACAGTCCGGTCCGCCCAGTCGGGCCAGCCGCCTGATCATCGGTATGTGAGCGGCTGCCATGAACGCCTCACTGACGGCCGCCGTCATCGTCCCCATCGCGGTGGTGGCATACGTCATCCACCGGCTCAACATCACACGCGCCGACGGAACCGCCGCGGCCCGGAACAGCGTCGCGCTGCCCGGCCGCCGCGAGAGTGGCACATCACCGCTCCCGGAGGAACCCGGTCGGTCCGAGTCGACACGCGCCGGCGAACGACGTCCGCGAGCAAGGCCACGGCCGATGTCCGCCGCTCCGTCGCAGCCCTACCTCGCACCAGCGGTGACCAGTCCCCCCTTCGCTGCGGAGCCCCCGGTGCGGCGAGGAACGGCCGACCCCGATGAAGCGAGGCAACATGACTCTTCCGCAGCTGAACATCTACCGGCACGACCGGGGCACGCGAGCATTGATCACCCTGGCCGGTGAGATCGACCGGGCCACCGCACCCCAGGTACGGACCGCCCTGGAGCGGTGCCTGGACGACGGCATCACCAGCATCGACGTCGACCTGACCGCCGTCGGTCACTGCGACAGGAGCGGCCTGCGCGTCTTCCTCGACGCATCACGGCACGCGGCCGAAACACAGGCATCCCTGCGACTGCACTATCCCTCCTCACAGATCGCACGGCTCCTCACGGACACAGGCTCCGACCGCCTGCTCCTGTGTTGACGTCGCTCCGTTTCATGAACGGGCGTGGAGATGCCCGGCCACACTCGCTCTCAGTTCCGCGCCTGCCGTGGGGCAACGGACTTCTCGCTCCCGGCAGTTCTCCGGAGGGTCGTCGGAAGTCCGTCGGCGGCGTCCGTGATCTGTCGGCGCCAGGAGCCTGGCACCATGTCTTCCGCATCCCAGGGCCGATTGTGGGACGTCCACCGGCTGCCGTCCGCAGGGGGCAGGGTCTTCCTGATCACTGGGGGTAACACCGGGATCGGTTGCTTCGCCGCGGAGCAGCTCGCCGCCACCGGAGCCGTCGTCGTACTCGGCTGCCGGGACGCCGCGAAGGCCGACACCGCCATGGCCTCGATCCGCTCGCGCGTCTCCGACGCGCATGTGCGGCACCTTCCACTGGACCTCGCCGACCTGTCGTCGCTGAAGACCGCGATCATCTCGATGCGGTGGTCCACAACGCAGGGGTCGCGCTCGACGCCCCGCGAGGGCAGCTGTGGGGGCCGAGGGCCTTCGGCCTGGGTGGCCTACCACGCCGTGAGCCCGTCTCCTCTCACATGGCTGACCCGGCCGTCGCCGCTCAACTTTGGTCCGCCGGCAGGGAGCTGACCGGCACCGAGCGGCAACTCGGCTTTCGGTAGGCCGGAGCCGCAGGGCGGGCCGTCCGGCGGCCCGCTGCCGTGCTCCGGCCGGCCGGGACGCTGCCTGCTCAGCCTGCTCGGCGTCGCCTCCGCCGAACAGGCCGAGACCGGTGTGACCAAGCAGGTGGCCCTCATCACCCGTGCTGCGGTGCCGGTGGTCCGGCGGAGGACGGCGGGGACGGGGACGGCCGGGCACGCCCGGCCACGTCGCCCGTGCGGAGCCGAGCCACGAGGCGGGGGCCGGAGGTGTCGACCAGAATGCCGCTGATCAGGGCTCGCGGTCCGCCGCGACCGTACGCGGCACCTCACACGGCGATCACCAGGACGGCGGTGCCCAGGGTGGCGCCGAAGGCCTCACGCTGCGGCGTCCGCCGGCGAGGCGGTGATGGTGCCCGGCGGTGCGCTGCGCGAGGTGTGACAAGCTGTGCTCCTAGTCCCCGAACCAGGAGGTCGTCATGACCGCAGAGTCTGCATCCCCAGAAGGTTCGGAGTCGGCAGACACCGAGACTCCCGCTGTCACGCCCGACGAAGACGGCACCTATGACCTCAAGCGCAAGTTCCGGGAGGCCCTGGCCCGCAAGCGCGGCGTCCAGGCCGATGCCGCCGAGTCCGCCGGGAGCTCCGACGGGTCAAAGATCCGCGCCGCGCACGGCCCGGCTGCCAGCCAGCGGTCGTTCCGCCGCAAGGCCGGTGGCTGATCAACAGCGTGCCGTGGGAGATGGTTTCCCCAACGGTGGGGGCCGCTTCCCTTCGGTACGGAGGAGGCTGTCGCCGGCGAACTTCAGCGGTGCCCCGTAGACGGTGTCGATCAGTACCTCGGGTGATCGCGGGGGTGCGGTGATCTCCGGTGGTGCGATGCAGGGCCAAGGGGGATGTGGACGGACCGTTGAACTCATGTGCCTCGAGCCGCGGTTGCGTTGCACCAAAGGCCTTGCGGAAGTGGGCCCGAGCAGACGTGCCGACCGGGCCGCCGACGCCTTTGGAGGGGGAGAGGGCCGCTCTGCGCAAGCTAGGCGTGGACGCGGTTGAGTCGGCGGAGGGGTGCTCCTGCCTGGTGGAGGCTGGTGAGCGCCTGGCGGTAGGAGGCGATCAATCCGGTCTCGACATAGCTCACGCCCAGCTCCTCGCAGTGGTGCCGGACGATGGCCCGGGCCTTGCGCAGGTTGGGGCTGGGCATGCTGGGGAAGAGGTGATGTTCGATCTGGTGGTTCAGCCCGCCCAGCGCGATGTCGGTGAACCAGCCCCCGCTCACGTTGCGTGAGGTGAGCACCTGGCGGCGGAGGAAGTCCGGGCGGTCGTCGCGCGTCAGGATCGGCATGCCCTTGTGGTTGGGGGCGAAGAGGGAGCCGAGGTAGAGGCCGAACAGGCCCTGGTGGACAGCGATGAAGGCGATCGCCATGCCGGGCGGAAGGATCCAGAACACGGCGGCCAGGTAGGCCGCACCGTGCCCGAACAGTAGGGCCCCGTCGAGCTTCCGCTGTTTGAGGGAGCGATTGACCAGCGCCTTGCCGCTCGACACATGCAGGTTGAAACCCTCCAGCGTGAGGAGGGGAAAGAACAGGTACGCCTGCCAGCGGCCGATCAGGCGGGGCAGCCCCGTGACGACCCGGGCCTGGTCCTGGGACCAGACCAGCAGGTCGGGGGCGAGGTCGGGGTCTAGTTCGTCGTGGTTGGGGTTGGCGTGGTGGCGGGTGTGCTTGTCCTGCCACCAGCCGTATCCCATGCCGATGGCGGCTCCGGCGATCCGGCCGCACGTCTCGCTGGCTCGGCGTCGGCGGAACACCTGACGGTGCGCTACATCATGGGCCACGAGGGCAACCTGGCCGAAGGCAACAGCCAGCAAGGCCGCGACCGCCAGTGTCCACCAGCTGTCCTTGACGAATGCGAGGGCGGTCCACGCGCCGCCGTAGAGCCCCGCCACGAGCGTGATCCGGAGTGTGTAGTAGCCGGGGCGGCGCTCCAGCAGCCCGGCATGGGTGATCTTCCTTGCCAGCCGGGCGAAGTCACTCCCGGAGCTCTCCGACCGTGCGGGGTACACCGTGGTTGCAGGCATGAAGTACGGCTCTCTGCGAAGCGGGCGGGGTCGGATTCCGGAACGGACTACCGGCGGCGGCCACTGCCGCGCCCGCGCATGGCGAAGCCGGCGATCCAGATGACCAGTAGGACAGCGGCGACCCACCACAGGATCTGCATCGTGAAGCCGAACCCGAAAACCACCAGGATCAGCAGAAGGAGAAGAATCCAGATCATCGCCGGGCCTCCAGATCGCGGGGATTTCCTTTATTCCGCGGGATCCGGGCGAAGTGGGAAGGTGGAATGCCGCGCCCCGATGTACCGGAGTGGCATGGCCCTACGCCGTGCCGTCAGTCAACGCTCGGCAACCTCTCTTGTCAATGCGGTGTCGACACGGGCGAGTTCTGGGAGCTGTGCCGGGGCCGCCGGGGTGAGCGGAGTTTCGGCGGGGGATTCGGCCGGCTCGGTCGACGGCGGCAGGATGCGGTCCTCCCACCACGAAAGGGCCATCACCACGATGAGCAGGACGAAGGGGGTTGAAGCGGGAACGATCAGCGCGTACATGTGTACCGCCTGGTTTGGGATGCGTGCGACGCGGCGGGCGGCAGTTCGTTGCCCGCTTGAGGCGCATCGGGGCTTCGCCGGGTTCTCGTGACGACGAGCGGGTGCGGGAACGGCCGGGCTCGTGACGCGGCGGGTTCGGGCACTGATGCGCAGGGTGCGCCCTCTGGGGAGCGCGTCGGCGGTGCGACGCTGCCGGGGGCCGGGGCGGCAACTCGCACGCTAGCCCTCGCAGCCGTTTCCCGACAGGTGCCAAGCAGTCAGGACTAAGCTGTGATGGAGGCCCCAGTCCCCGGTATCGATGCTGTGTCCCGCTCCCGGGGAGGGCAACCATGTTCGTGCTGCTCATGATCCTCATCGCTGTTCTCTTCGGCTTCGGCTTCCTTCACCCCATCTGGTGGGTGGCGGCGGCGGTGCTGGTCTACGGCGCGACCCGCTATGGCCGCGATCGTGGCGGAGGCCGAAGCCGTGGCGGTTCCGATCTCGGGAACTTTCGGCAACCCCGGGACTACCGGGACTATCGGGAGCGCCGGGATCGCCAGGAACGCTGGGACCGCCGCTACAGCCGCCAGAATCGGGCTCGCTGGCGGCGCGAGGAGCGCCGGGACCACGACCACCACAGGTGACCCCTGGAGTGGGCGGGCAGCCACGGTCCAGGAGGGTGATGGTCCTGGATCCCCGCAGCCGCGAGGCGGCCAGGAACCTGCTGGTCGACATCTCGCGGCAGTGCGACACCGAACTTCCGGAGGTGGCCGCGGCCGTGGTCGCCGCCTGGGAGGGCAAGCCGCTCCCGGAGCGGATGCAGCGTGCGCTGCGGCGTGCACTGCGGCTGTTTCGCGCGGAGGACCGAGGGCGCGACGCGTCATCGGCCGATGAGTCGTCCAGACAGGGAGAGACCATGATCCACGCAGCCGACGTCCGGGAATGGCGCAACCGAGACGTCATCGACTCCGAGTCGCACAAGATCGGTGTCCTGGAGGCGGTCTATGTGGACACCACCACCGATGAGCCGGCCATGGCCACGGTACGGACCGGACTGCCCACCCGGCACCGTCTGGTCTTCGTTCCCCTCGAGGACGCGATCGTCGGGCCGGGCTATCTGAAGGTCGGGTATGTCAGAACGCTGGTGAAGCAGGCTCCTTCGATCGATACCGACGGCGTGCTTCCCGCCGAGCAGGAGGAAGCCGTCTTCAAGCACTACGGACTGCCCTACCAGCCCGGCGCAGGCGGAGAACGGCAACTTGCGCGCCGCTGACCGTCCTTCGGACGGGAGGGCTGCCGTGTTCGCAAGGTCCGGCGTCTTCGAGGGTCCGCCCCTTCGAAGCCCACGTACCGGAATCGGTGCGCGGCGTTGGCTGTCCGTGACAGGCGGACGGCGCTGAACCGCCACCCACAGTCCTCCGTCCCGTCGTGCCGATCCGGCCGCCTCCGTTCGACGTGTCCGGGGTCCGACGACTCGAACGCCGGGAACCGACCGTCCGACACCATCCGGAGACTGCCCCGGGCAGTCGCGGCCGCGTCTGCCCGGGCGAGGCCTTAAAGCACCCGGTCCTCGGCGGTCTCCTGCGTGTCCTCGTCCGGGAGGTGCACGTCGTTGACCGCGATGTTCACTTCGACGACTTCCAGGCCCGTCATCCGTTCCACCGCCGCGATCACGTTCTCACGCACCTCTGCGGCGACGTCGGTGATGCTCACCCCGTATGCGACGACGACCTGGAGATCGATGGCGGTCTGTTTCTTACCGACCTCGACCTTGACGCCGCGCCCCGCGCTCGGATGTCCGCCCGGGACCCGATCGCGCATCGCGCCCATGGTGCGGGTGAATCCGCCGCCCAGTGCGTGGATTCCCGGGACCTCGCGGGCGGCGATGCCGGCGATCTTCTCCACCACCCCGTCGGCGATGGTCGTCCGGCCGCGGGTTCCCGGCTGTTCCCGCAGCCGGGGGGCTGCGGATTGCAGTTCCGTGCCCAGGTCGGTGCGGGGCTCCCCCGGGCCGGATTCGGGCCGGGTCGAGACGTTCGGTTCCGTCATGCGAAGCCACCTCCTCGGGTGGTGCACTGGCTGACGTGCCCGGCGGCCGTCGGCCACCGCGTTTTCGCGCCGCTTGCCCAGTACCGCGCTACGCGCCGGGCATGCCCGCGTACGGCGTCACTTTGCGGCCACGGTCCAAGCGCTGGGACCGGGCGGGTCCGCGGACCCACCGGACCGCGCCGGGGACCATGTTGATGTACGGACGTCCCTGACCCCGGCGGCTGTCGTTGCTCAACACACAGGGCGCGGGGAGCGGACTCGTGGTCCGTCACCCGTCGCAACCCAGACGAGAACCGGGTGGGCCTCTTTCCTGTTCCACAGGTGGTCGGGTCCGCCTTCGCTCCGACGCCGCCGCACGTACGCGCCCGCCGGGAGCGCGCCAGGTGGCGCCGGACATCGGGCACGTCCGGGCCCGCTGCCGGATGGTCTTCCGAACCGAGGCGTCATGCGCCTTCCACTCCCCGTGCAACCCGCCACCTCCGCCCGGCGACGCCGCGGATGTGCCGGCTCGAGCCCTGCCGCACGGGTCTGTCCCACCTGCGCCTGTTCTCCCGGGCGGCGTGCGACGACGGCCGGACCCGAGCGGGGGCAGTCACGGACGCCGGGGATCGGCGAGGCCTCCGCGGTGGCTCCGGTGCGACTGCGCCGGCTGAACCGTCGGCTGGTGGAGGACCTGCGCGAGGATCTGGCGGGGTTGTATGTGGAGTCCCGCGTACCGGCGCCGGGTGATGCGTACCGCCGTCCCGGCCGCCAGGACTTCCTCAACCGTCTCGCCGCGGACATGGGCCGGCCGGGATTCGCCATGGTGATCGCCGAGTCGGACGGCCTGATGAGATGCGCCTTCGGATTCCCGGTACGCGGCGACGGCTCGTAGTGGCGCGGCTTCGACGGAGTATTGCCGCGCGGCGTCGGGCAACTCACGGTATCCGGCAGGGCCTTCGCATTCGGTGACATCCTGATCCGCCCGCACCCGCAGGACCGGGAACGCGCCCGTCGTGTGCAGGAGCGGGTGCTGACCGACCACCAGGCGTCGCTCGGCGCCACCTTGGTGGACGGGGTCGATCACCCGATTCCGGGTGGGCGCTGAGAGCCGGTCGGCCCGTATTCGGATGCCGGTGGCCGAGCAGGCGGCCCGGCGCGGTGCCCGGGTCGGAGTGGTGGACGTGTGCACCGCGGCCGTGGCCGCGCTGCCGGTCGGCGGGGCCGGCTGCGATGTCGAGGGCCGCGCCGAGTCACCCGCTGTGCAGCACCGACACCGTCAGCGAGTAACTGGAAGAGCTTCAACTCACGCTGGGCGAGGGGCCCTTTGTGGACGCCTTCCTGTACGGCTCGGCCGTCCTGACGCCCGATCTGCTCACCCTGGCCTGCAGGATCGCTGGATGGTGTTCGCCGAGGCGGCTCTGGAAGCCGGGGCCCGCCCGGTCTTCGCGCTTTCTCTGCAGATGGGCGCGATCGGCCCGGGAGTTCTGGACCTGTACGCCGTCATCTCCGGTCCGCGGATGTGAGGCGCCGCAGTGCCTGGCGCAGCTCCTGCCGTGGCGGTGCCGGGAGCGCATAGTCCTTCGTCGTGGCGACCAGGCTGCGGCCACGTCCCTGAGCTTGATGGTGCAGCCTTCGCGTCATATCCACCGGCAGGTCCCAGGCCCTCTCACTGGTGCAGGGCGCCAGGGCCATCACCATGCCGCGTGCCTGGTCGATCACCGCACGGCTCGCCTGCCACCGCTCCCACCGCTCGCCGCCGGCGCGCAGTTCGTCGACCTCGGCCGGTAGTGCCGCCTCCCGAGCAGTCGACGGCCGCTGCTCCTCTCGGGGCGTGGTGTCGGTCATCCGCGGTGCTCGCTGTCCCTGCGAGCCTCGCGCCTGCAGCGCGCCCGATGCGGAGGGCGGTACCGGCGCTTGCGGTAGTCCTGGTGCTCCCGGAGATCGGAACTGCCGCCACGGTCCCAGCCTCCGCCTTCACCACGGCGCCCGTATTGAATCGCGCCGAACACCAGCACGACTGAGGCCGCGGCCACCCACCAGACGGGGCTGAAGAAGCCGAAGCCGAACAGAACCACGACGACGATGAGGAGCAGGGCGAACACGGGGGGCCTCTCCGGAGCGGACACTGCCGAAGGCCGGGGCCTGTGCGAACAGCGTATCCCTGCCCGGAGGCAGTTGGTGACGCCCCGTGTAACGGTCTCGCACCCGGAGCTGATGGTCCCTTGGCGGCTGTTCAGGGAGCGCGGCGAGAGCCGGCTTGTGCGGCACGGCCCGTGCCCCCGGCCGCGTCGATCACCCTCGAGCGGGAGCCGCGGCGGCCGCAGTAACATGGATCGTGGGTTGGCTCACTCTCACGTGCAGCCGCCCGGAAGGGCGACTCCGGCGTGGTTGCGCCGGAGTCGTTGTGACAGCCGCTCTGGTAAGTGGGCGGGGGGCACGTCCGCTCTGGGAGTTGCTTCAGCGGCTGCCCCCGCACCGAATGGTCGCGTATCACGCCGCCAGATGGACCGTCAGCTTCTGAATGAAGAGTGTCGGGTAACGCGGTCGCGGCCGTGTTCGCGCTCGTGGCGCGCTCCTCACTGCCACAGACGGTCGGCCCCGGCAGGCGATCGGTACCCGGATGCCCGGCGTCGGCCCGTCCACTTCCCGCACTTGTACGGATCGCGTCCGTGGAACGGCCCGCCGGAGGAGTAAGCTGATGTTACCGAGGGTATTTCGCGCACCGGCCTCCATGCTTGTGTCGTTTTCGGCGATTGATTTCACCGGGCCGGTCCGACCGGCCCGGAGCAGGGTTCGCATCATGACAGCGACCGTTTCGTACGCGCCGGCAAACGAACACCGGCCCTCTTCTCCGTCCCTCCGCATCGCGCCCGCTCTCACCGGTTCGATCCCGGCTCTGCTGGACGGCGCATGGTGGCACCGCGACTGTTATCCGGCGACGGAACTTCCCTGGGCGACAGCAGTGCTCGGCCCGCAGACGACTCGCGTCTCGGCCGCGTGGATGAAGGCCGCCGTGAGCGACCCGATGCGCACGTCGGCCACGGGACGGCTGATGGAGGATGCGGCGCGTCTGCGCACCGTGACCGCGGCCGAACGGGCCGTGGAGATCGTCTGGGACGCCGAAGGCGGCCGTGAGGCCTCCGGTCCGGCCTCACGTCCACGGATCCCGGCAGTCACTGCTCCGGTACTCACCATTCCGGCAGTCGCCCTGCCGACACCGAATCCGGCAAAGGGCATGTGAGGGTCATGGAGACCTTCGTGGCCGTGATGGCACTCCTGGCGATGGTTGTCGTGGGCGTGCTGCTGATCCACCTGCTCAACAACCAGCACGACGCGCGCATCGCCGCATTCCGCTACGGCCGTTCCCGGACGGATGTCCGGGGGTTGGCACCATCGGCCCCGCAGAAGCTTCGCGGTCGCGCCGGAACGAATGGCGTCGGCGATCGCCGCGACCACCGCGACGGTGGACGCGGACGGCTCCGGCCACGGCGCCGGACCCGGACGGCGGGGAAGTGAGTCGTCATGCTCCGCGCCGAGCGTCCCGTCAGGCTTCTGGCGGACACCTGCAGTGAGCCGGTGCTTCCAGGCGCCGCGGTCCTGCGGATGGAGACGACAGTCAGGTGCACAGGGACGTTCGACGGCGCTTGGTGGCCGCGGACACGCGACCTCAAGACCCAGCTGTCGGCTCTCCTCACCGCGCTGACGGCGCGTCCAGGACCCATCGCCCGCGTGGGCCTCGACGCGGGCGACTGGGACGGCGCCCCGGGCCATGTGTTCGTCGACGGGCACATGGTCCGCATCGACCGGTCCGTCGTGGGCGACAACACCATGATCGTCACCCGTGGCGACCAGGACCACTTCCTCTTCCTCGTGATCCGGCCGGGCGCCGGTATCGGACCCGCGCAGGCCGCGATGGTCATGGCCGTACAGGACGACAATGCCGTCCCGGCCGAGCGGATTCTGGCCGCCACCGGCATCACCGGGGCCGGCCGGAGCGATGTACCGCAGCGTTCGGCCCGCCGAGCCGGGCCGACGTAGCAGAGCCACATCAGCAGCCCGGGACCCCGGCCGCGCCACGGACACCGGCCGGGGTCCTCCCGTGCCGGATGCTTCCCGGACCGCTCGTGTCCGGGCACCGTCGACGTAAGGAATGTGAGAACCATGGGTGTTCTGATCACCGTGCTGGTGGTGCTCGTCCTCGCCGGGCTGGTCCTGCTCGCCCTGAGCCTTCGCAACGTCCAGCAGTACGAGAAGGGTGTGGTGTTCCGTTTCGGCCGGCTGCTGCCCGACATCCGCGGGCCGGGTCTGCGCGTCATCCGGCCGATCGGGGACCGGATGCGGAAGGTGTCGGTACAGACCCAGGTGCTGGGCATCCCGCCTCAAGGGTCCATCACCGCCGACAACGTGACGCTCACCGTCGACGCGGTCGTCTACTTCAGGGTCATCGACCCCGTCAAGGCGCTGGTGAACGTCCGCGATTACCCCAGCGCCGTCTCCCAGATCGCCCAGACCTCGCTGCGCGCGGTCATCGGCCGGGCGGATCTCGACACGCTCCTGTCCGACCGTGACCACATCAACGCGGAGCTCAAGAAGGTGATGGACGCTCCCACCGAGGAACCCTGGGGTCTGCGCATCGAGCGGGTGGAGATCAAGGACATCGCCCTTCCGCAGTCGATGATGCGCTCCATGTCCAAGCAGGCCGAGGCAGAGCGTGAACGCCGTTCCCGGGTCATCGCCGCCGACGGTGAGTTCCAGGCGTCCCAGCGGCTGAGTGACGCCGCGGCGACCATGGCCGACACTCCGGGCGCGCTTCAACTCCGCCTGCTGCAAACCGTGGTGGACGTCTCGGCGGAGAAGAACAGCACCCTGGTCATGCCGTTCCCGGTGGAGATGCTCCGCTTCTTCGAGCACCAGAGCCGGGAGAGCGACGGCGAATCCATCCACCGGAGCATCCCCCGCCCCGCGCTCCCCGAACGTCCGGAGCGCACGGAGCGTCCGGAACACCATGAACTCCCCGAACTGATCACCCCGGCACCCACAGCGTCCGCCTTCCCTCTGAGCGGAGAACGGGTCGGCTCCCATGGAGATCGGGTCGGCAGTCGCGCGGCAGTGGCGCGGGAACGGCGGGACAACTGGCCGACACACACCGAGCCCGACCCCGACGCGTCGTACGCCGGTGGCTGAACGTGGGCGAGCCGGCGGCACGAGCCGCCGACTGCGGCACCCAAGGCCGACATGGGCACGACCGATTCAGCAGCTTCGCGAAGGGTGCAACGACGTTTCGAAGAGTGACGACGTGGAGAGTGACTGGAAGGTCAAAGTCGGCCCCTCATCGCGCAGCTTCAAGACGACTGTCCAGGAACAGATTCCCGACGACCGCATCGCACCGGTGCCGGCTGGCAGATCTTCCACAGATCCCGCATCAGCCCCAACCGTATGACCGTCATCGCCAAAGCCGTCCTCACCCTGGAGAGGCAACGCTGAAAACGCTCACGGTGCGCTCGGCAGCTTTCCGTGCCGGCGGTCTCGTGCCACCGCGGCCCGCTCCCGCGCCGTGCGCACAGCCGCCGTCAGGCTCGCGATGTCGTAGGCGCCGTGGTGGCGGCGGCCGTTGATGAAGAACGTGGGTGTCCCCGCGACCCCGCTGAGGTCGGCGCTCTCCACGTCCTCCGCGACGCGGTCGGCGCCGACCCTGCTCCTCACGTCGGCGCGGAAGCGGTCCACGTCCAGCCCGATGGCTGTGGCGTGGGCGGACAGGTCGGCGAGGGTGAGGCTGTTCTGGTGGGTGAGGAGGAAGTCGTGCATCTCCCAGTAGGCACCTTGGTGCGCGGCGGCCTCGGCAGCCTCGGCGGCGATCTGGGCGTGTGGGTGGATGTCGGCGAGGGGGAGGTGCCGCCACACGTAGCGCACGTCGTCACGGCCGCGGAGGAGATCTCGGACCACCGGTTCGGCCAGGCCGCAGTAGCGGCACTCGTAGTCGCCGTACTCGACGATGGTCACCGCCGCCGACTGAGGCCCCCGCACGTGGTCGCGTGAGGGGTCGACCGGCACGGCCAGGTCCACGATGGTCTCCGCCCTGCCGATGCGCGCGCGAAGTCGGGCCGGGTGCGGCAGCAGGTTGACCGTCCCGGTGATGACCCAGCTGAGGGCGAACGAGACGACGACGGCGCCCAGCACCCCCGCCTTGGCCTCGTCGAGGTCGGCGCCGACAAAGGCGCGTGAGGCGATGAGCAGCGAGACCGTGAAGCCGACACCGGCCAGCGCGCCGCCGGAGGCGACCGCGCCCCATCCCGCCGGAGGCCGGACACGCCCACGGCTGAGGCCGGTCGCCGTGGCTGACGCGCCCAGGATCCCGATGGGCTTGCCCACCACGTAGGCGACGAAGATGCCGAGAGTGATGGGGGACGTGGCTGCCCGGGAGAGCAGGCCGGAGTCGATGACGATCCCCGCGTTCGCCAGTGAGAACAAGGGGACGATCACGTAGCTCGACCAGGGGTGGAAGAGCCGCTGCATGCGCTCGTTCGGGGAGAGGGCCGAGGCGAGGCCCTCCCGCACCACGCGCGCGGCCTCGGGCGTGGGCTGCTCGCGGAAGCGGCGGAAGAGCCCGCTGGTGCGCTCCAGTTCCCCGCGCGAGGCCGGGCCCGCGTAGGTGAGCAGGCCCATCGCGAGCCCGATGATGACCGGGTCCACTCCGGAACGGGCCAGTGCGGCCCAGGCGGCGACCGCGAGGATCCCGTACACCAGCCCCCGACGTACCTCCAGGCCGCGCGCAAGCAGCACCACGCCGAACAGGCCCACGGCCGCAAGCAGCGACACGACCTTGACGTCGCTGCTGTAGGCGGTCGCGATGACGACCAGGGCCAGGAGGTCGTCGACGACGGCGATGGTCAGGATGAAGACCCGCAGTCCGGCCGGCAGGCGGGCGCCGAACGTGGCGAGCATGCCGAGGGCGAAGGCGGTGT
Organism: Streptomyces sp. NPDC057616; assembly: GCF_042800575.1. NCBI lineage: Bacteria > Bacillati > Actinomycetota > Actinomycetes > Kitasatosporales > Streptomycetaceae > Streptomyces > Streptomyces sp. NPDC057616. The sequence goes on along the minus strand of NZ_JBHVGU010000018.1, from coordinate 5,448 downwards.
CCGTCGACATCGCCGCTCCCCAGCCGTGCGCCGACGGCTGCCCCGCGTTGAAGGCGAGGTAGATCGCGATCGGGACGAGCATCCCGCTCACCCCGGCGGCCAGCGGGAGCGCGAGGCGCTTGCGCTCCCGCAGTTCGCCCATGTCGAACTCGCGGCGGGCCTCCAGGCCGACGACGAAGAAGAACACCGTCATGAGGCCGTTGTTGACGAGCTCGTGCAGCGACAGCGAGGCGCGATAGGGGCCGGCCTGAAGGGCGACGTGTGCGCTCCAGAACGACTCGTAGTGCGCCGGCGCTGCGTTCGCCCACACCAGGGCGGCGACAGCGGCCGCCAGGAGTACGACGGCACTGGCGACCTCGGTGTGCAGGAAGGCGCGCAGCGGCGAGCGGCCGGCGTCAGCGCACAGTGACTGGCCGGAGAACGCGGGAGGATCGGACGGGAGGTTCATGGCACCGACTGGGGGAGTGGAGGGACACGGGGAAGGCGGGCTCCGGGAGGGGGTGGTCCGGTGCTCCGTGCCGGACTCTCGGCCTGCCGTGGCCCGCGGACGCCGGCCCCGGTGCGGGCGGCCCGGTTCACTGCGGCGACCCGAGAGTTCGGCGTGCACGACCGCCCGGCCTCTCCGCGAAGGCGAGGGGCGTCGAGAGCGAGGCCCACAGCAGGGCCGCGGCGTACGTGCGGTAGGGGGCCCAGGGAAGGGCACGGCGCCGGGTCTCCTCGACCCCGGGTACGGCGTCGAGCCGCCAGGCCCGCTCGATCGCCCGGCGGATGCCGATGTCACCCGCGGGCAGGACGTCCGGGCGCTTGAGCTGGTGGACGAGGAACATCTGGGCGGACCAGAGGCCGACGCCCCGCACGGCCGTCAGGTCGGCGAGCGCGGTGGCGTCGTCGACGTCGGCCATGTTCTCCAGATCGATGGCGCCCTGCGCCTGCCGCCGGGCAAGGTCGTGCAGGTAGGACGCCTTGGCCCGGGACAGTCCGCAGGCCCGTAGCCGGTCCTCGGGCAGGGCGAGGAGCCCGGCCGGGGTGACCTCGCCGCCCATCGACGCCGAAACCCGCCCGAAGATCGTCAGGGCCGCCGCGGTGGAGATCTGCTGGCCGACGATGTGGAGGGCCATCGCGGCGAAGCTGGACGACGCCGGGTAGCCGCGCTCCTGCCAGGTGAACGGGTCGGGACGGCCGACGCTCCCCACCAGCCGCCGCAGCACGGGATCCGCCGCGGCCAGGTGTCCGTAGGCGGTTGCGAGGGCCATGGCTGCTCCATGCGCTGTCGTGGTCGAAGGGCGGTGGGCCCGTCCTCGGCGCCGTCGGCGCCCCTCCTGCGTACCGGACGGGCGTCGCCCCGGCACCTCGCGCCCATCTACACCACATCTACGCGGGAGACGTCCCGCCGTGCTGCACCGCCTGCCGCGGCCCGCCGGCAGCGCGGACCGCCGAGCGGGAAGAGCCGCCCATCCGGTCAAGCCTCGCCACCCTAGCCGGTAGCCGAGGACGTGTGGGTCGACGGTGCCTCGGCGTGGGCCGTCGGATCGGTCCGCACCCAGGTGTCCATCATCAGGCAGGCGCCGGCGGGCCACACCTGCCGAGGGGTGCTCCTCGTCGTAGGCGGCCGTGTGCCTCGGCTGATGCCGCCCCGCTCGCCAGGAGCTGGCCCCCGCCAGGCGCGCCAGGCGGTGCCCCCGGCACCCTCGCCAGGAGCTGCTCCCGCCAGCCCCTTCACCCGCCGTAGACGGCACATGTATGCCGCGCTGCTTGATTTGCGCTCACGGCACGGCGAGCACGTCGTCGCGCCCCCAGATCAGACGCACGGAGGCGACGGTGGCGGAAGTACAGGTGGCCGACACGGCCATGGAGCGCCGACAGAGCGCAGGTGCGGGCAGGGCGGTGGTGGAGTGGCTGACCACCACCGACCACAAGAGGATCGGGACGCTCTATCTGACGACCTCGTTCGTGTTCTTCCTCGTCGGCGGCGCCTTCGCCCTCGTCATGCGAGCCGAACTCGCGCGCCCGGGCCTGCAGTTCCTGTCCAACGAACAGTTCAACCAGGCCTTCACCGCGCACGGCACCATCATGCTCCTGGTCTTCGCCACCCCCCTGTTCGCAGGGTTCGCGAACTGGATCATGCCCCTGCAGATCGGTGCCCCGGACGTCGCGTTCCCCCGGCTGAACATGTTCGCCTACTGGCTCTACCTCCTGGGCTCCCTGATCGTCCTGTCGGGATTCCTCACCCCCGACGGCTCGGCCCACTGGGGGTGGACCGGCTACGCGCCGCTGTCGAGCGCCCTGCGGTCGCCCGGCGTGGGCGGCGACCTCTGGATCATGGGCCTCGCCCTCTCGGGCTTCGGGACCATCCTCGGCTCGGTCAACTTCATCACCACCATCATCTGCATGCGCGCGCCCGGCATGACCATGTTCCGCATGCCGATCTTCACGTGGAACATCCTGCTCACCGCGGTCCTGGTCCTGATCGCCTTCCCGACGCTGGCGGCGGCCCTCCTCGCTCTGGAGGCGGACCGGAAGCTCGGCGCGCACGTCTTCGACGCGGCCAACGGAGGGCCCCTGTTGTGGCAGCACCTCTTCTGGTTCTTCGGCCACCCCGAGGTGTACATCATCGCCCTGCCGTTCTTCGGCATCGTCACCGAGATCCTGCCCGTGTTCAGCAGGAAGCCGGTCTTCGGCTACATGGGCCTGGTCGGGGCCACGATCGCCATCGCCGGCCTCTCGGTGACCGTCTGGGCGCACCACATGTTCGTCACCGGCGGGGTCCTGCTGCCCTTCTTCGCGTTCATGTCGTTCCTGATCGCCGTCCCCACGGGCGTGAAGTTCTTCAACTGGATCGGAACGATGTGGAAGGGATCCCTGTCCTTCGAGACGCCCATGCTGTGGGCCATGGGCTTCCTCGTCACGTTCCTCTTCGGCGGCCTGACGGGGGTGCTGCTCGCCTCCCCGCCCCTGGACTTCCACGTCTCCGACTCGTACTTCGTCGTGGCGCACTTCCACTACACCGTCTTCGGCACCGTGGTGTTCGCCATGTTCGCGGGCTTCTACTTCTGGTGGCCCAAGTTCACGGGCAAGATGCTCGACGAGCGCATCGGGAAGATCCACTTCTGGACCCTCTTCGTCGGGTTCCACTGCACGTTCCTCGTCCAGCACTGGCTGGGCGTCGAGGGAATGCCGCGGCGCTACGCCGACTACCTGGCGGCCGACGGCTTCACCGCCCTCAACACCGTCTCGACGATCGGGTCCTTCCTGCTCGGCGCCTCCATGCTGCCGTTCCTCTACAACGTCTGGAAGACCTCGCACTACGCGCCGCGCGTGGCGGACAACGACCCCTGGGGATACGGCCGTTCGCTGGAATGGGCCACCTCCTGCCCGCCCCCGCGGCACAACTTCCTGTCCCTGCCCACCATCCGCTCGGAGTCTCCGGCTTTCGATCTACGCCATCCCGAGGTCCGGGCCCTGGAGCGCAGCGGGCGCTGACGGTCGCGGGACCGGCGCCCCATCGGTCTCCGGACAACCGCGGGTCGCGGCCGGCGACACCTGGATCGACGAGCAGCACCTCGATCGGCCGGCAGCACCTCGATCGGCCGGGAAGCTGGGGCCGGCTCGCGCGGGCGACCTCCGCCTGGACGAGGAACCCGCGTCGGCTCGGCGACGCCGCGTAGATGCCGCGTTCACTCCGCGACGCTTGGATGAGGGGACCCGGGCCACTGCGGCAGGACGGCGCGGGAGAAGACGACACGGCCTGGGAGACCCTGATGACAGCAGCAGATGACGCTTCGGCGTCGAGTGATCCGGCAGACTTCAACCCCTTGCGCCCCGAAGAGGAGTACGACGAGGACGAGTTCGGCGAGGACATCCTCGACGAGGCGTACTCGCCTCCCGAGAGATCCCTCGGCGTCTCCGAGTGGGGCCTGACCGCCAGAGAGGCGGCCTCCCACGAGGACCTGACCCACCGACTGAGGCGCGAGGTCCCCGAACTGAGCGCGCAGGACGAAGGCGACGGACTGGGCGACACCGTCGACACCGACGGGGAACTCCTCGACGACCAGGTCGGCGACGAGCGCGCGGGCCGCCTGGTGGGCTGGGACACGGACGGTGACGTGGGTTTCGACGACGACTACACGGCGCGGGACGTCGGCATCGACGGCGGCGCGGCCTCCGCGGAAGAGGCAGCCATCCACGTCGTCCCCGATCGCGACATCGAATGACACCAGTCCCGAGACGGACGGCCGAAGGCGATGGCGGGCCGGCGCGCGACCGCAGCCTCCGGTCGGCAGCCCGCGTCCTCGGCATCGACCTACGCGACGACGACACCCCGGGGTTCAGGGAGAGCGCCGGCTATCACACCTACGGAGAACCATGGCGAGAGCAGCGGTAGTGGGGAGACTGGGCGACCGACTGCGTTGGAGAGCTGCCGAGGTGACGGGACGGCATGTCGAGTCGCCGACGGCCGTCACCCTGACCTTGGACGTGCCGGGATGGCCCGGCCATCTCGCCGGCCAGCACGTGGACGTCCGCCTGACCGCGGAGGACGGATACAGCACGCAGCGCAGCTACTCCATCGCGTCGGCCCAGGACGGCACACGTGTGGAGCTGACGGTCCAGCGCATTGCCGACGGTGAGGTCTCGCCCTACCTGGTCGACGAGTTGGTTCCCGGCGACCGACTGGAGCTGAGGGGCCCGGTCGGCGGCTGGTTCGTCTGGCAGCCGGAGCAGCACGAGCCGGTCCTGCTGGTGGCCGGAGGGTCCGGGCTGGTGCCCCTGATGTGCATGATCCGGGCCCGGCATGCCGTCGGCAGCCGGGTCCCGTTCCGGCTGATCTACTCGCTCCGCTCACCACAGGAGCAGCTCTACGGCCCCGAGATGCAGCAGGGCGGGCCCGGACTGGACGTGACACGCATCTACACACGCGAGGCCCCGGAGGGGGCCGCGCGCCCCGCGGGCCGCATCACTCCGGAGGACCTGGCGCGCCACGGCTGGCCGCCGGACTTCGAGCCGCTCGTCTACGTGTGCGGCCCCACGGGCTTCGTCGAGAAGGCGGCCGCCTACCTGGTGCTGCTCGGACATGCTCCCGAGCGCGTGCGAACCGAGCGCTTCGGCGGCTGAGGAGGCCGAGATGACATCGCAGAACGAGGCGCCCCCCGGCGTCGACGAGACCCACGTGGACGGCAACGCTCTGGCCGGGCCCCTCGCCGAGATCTTCGCCGTGGACCTGACCGCGGCGATCAGCCGGTGTGCCCACTGCGGTCGCACCGGGCCCGTCGCCGGCCTGCGTGTGTACGCGCGGGCACCGGGACTGGTCGCCCGGTGCCAGAGCTGCGGACAGGTGATGATCCGCCTGGTGAGCACGGCGGGAACGAGCTGGCTCGACATGCGCGGCGTCACCGTGCTGGCGATCCCCACGGGAGGCTGACCCACAGGGGCGGCGCTCTCCGAGCGTGTACC